>CALRNG020000033.1:0-13588 GCA_943369495.1 Rhizobium sp. Q54 | reverse complement strand
ATGAATGTCGGCTTCGACCCTGCCAAGCATGAACGGAACCTGCGGGAGCGGGGGCTTGGTTTTGATGTGGCGGCGCGCATCTTCTTGGGCGACACGGTGGAATGGGATGATGACCGTTTCGACTATGGTGAACGGCGCATGCAGGCCGTGGGGCGGATTGAGGATGTGGTGATCAGTGTCGTGTTCACCTGGCGTCTGGATGCAGATGCGGGGCCGTACCGCTGGATCATCTCGGCACGCCCGGCCAGCAGGGGCGAGAGGAGGATTTATGCCGCTTATCTCGATTGAGGACGCACCAAACCTGACCGCCGAACAGCGCGCCCGATTGAAATCCACGACCGAGGCGGAGGTGGCGGGTTACATCGCCGAAGATGGCGATGTCGATCTGGGCACTGTGGAGCCGGCGCGTCTGCGCGCCCGGTCCGCATACCCCGATCCGCGTGCCCTGCGGACACGGCTGAAGATGACGCAGGAAGAGTTTGCCACTACCTTCGGCGTCAATCTCTGGACGCTGCGGGAATGGGAACAGCGCAAGGCGGAGCCAGAGGGGCCGGCCCGCACCTTATTGCGGGTGATCGACCGGGAGCCGGACGCGGTGCGACGCGCGCTGCTGCCCTGACACACCCACCCCCCGATTGCACCCCGCGTCCCGCTGCGGTACAAGGCCCGCAAACCTTTTGCAGACGCTTATCTGAAGGATGCCCCCATGGCCGCGTATCAATATGTCTATGTGATGAAGGGTGTGACCAAGGTCTATCCCGGCGGCAAGAAGGTGTTCGAGAATATCTGGCTGTCCTTCTATCCCGGCGCCAAGATCGGCGTGCTGGGTGTGAACGGCTCGGGTAAGTCGACCCTGCTGAAGATCATGGCAGGTCTCGACAAGGATTATAATGGTGAGGCCTGGTCGGCCGAGGGCGTGAAGGTCGGGTACCTGCCGCAGGAGCCGCAGCTGAACCCCGCCAAGAATGTCTGGGACAATGTCATGGAGGGCGTGGCCCCGACCAAGGCGCTGCTGGACCGGTTCAACGAGGTGTCGGAGGCCATGGCCGATCCCGACGCCGATTTCGACGCCCTGATGGCCGAACAGGCCGACTTGCAGGAAAAGATCGACGCGGCGGATGCCTGGGACCTGGACCGCACGGTCGAGATCGCCATGGACGCCCTGCGCTGCCCCGCCGGTGACGCCGCCGTGGACAAGCTGTCGGGCGGTGAGAAGCGCCGCGTGGCGCTCTGCAAGCTGCTTTTGTCCAAGCCCGACATGCTGCTGCTGGACGAACCGACCAACCATCTGGACGCCGAAAGCGTGGCCTGGCTGCAGCGCTTCCTGGCCGATTATGCCGGCACCGTGGTGATGGTCACCCACGATCGTTACTTCCTGGATGCCGTCACCGGCTGGATCCTGGAACTGGATCGCGGGTCGGGCATCCCGTATGAGGGCAATTATTCGGCTTGGCTGGAACAGAAGCAGAAGCGTCTGGAGCAGGAAGGCCGCGAAGAAGGCGCCAAGCAGAAGAGCCTGGCCCAGGAACTGGAATGGGTGCGCGCCAGCCCGAAGGCCCGTCAGGCCAAGTCCAAGGCCCGTATCCAGGCCTATGAGGAATTGCTGGCGTCGGCCAACCAGAAGGAAGCCATCGGCGAGACGCGCATCGTCATCCCGACGCCGCCGCGCCTGGGCAATGTCGTGATCGAGGCCGAGAACCTGCGCAAGGGCTTTGGCGACCGGCTGCTGGTGGACGACCTGTCCTTCCGCCTGCCGCCCGGCGGCATTGTCGGTATCATCGGTCCCAACGGTGCCGGTAAGACCACCCTGTTCCGCATGATCACCGGCGCGGAGAAGCCCGATGGCGGCACTTTCCGCGTGGGCGAGACGGTGCAGCTGGGCTATGTCGACCAGAGCCGCGACAGCCTGGACGACAAGAAGAACGTCTGGGAGGAAATCTCCGGCGGGCTGGACGTGATCGAGCTGGGCAAGAAGTCCATGCCCAGCCGCGCCTATGTCAGCGCCTTCAACTTCCGGGGCCCGGACCAGCAGAAGAAGCTGGGTCAGTTGTCGGGTGGTGAGCGCAACCGCGTGCATCTGGCCAAGATGCTGAAGTCTGGCGCCAACGTCCTGCTGCTTGACGAACCGACCAACGATCTGGACGTCGAAACCCTGCGCGCCCTGGAAGAGGCGCTTACCAGCTTCCCCGGCTGCGCCGTTGTCATCAGCCACGATCGCTGGTTCCTGGACCGTCTGGCCACCCATATCCTGGCGTTCGAAGGCGACAGCCAGGTGGTCTGGTTCGAAGGCAACTATGCCGATTATGAGGCCGACAAGCGCCGCCGCCTGGGCGCGGAGGCCGACCAGCCGCACCGCATCAAGTACAAGCCGCTGGAACGCTGATCACCGGCGCATAGCATTGTTCTGGGGCCGGGGAGTGATCCCCGGCCCTTATCTTTCAATGGGTTATTCGTATGCGCCTTGTCCGCCTGATCGCCAATCTGGGTTATGGCAGCCAGAAGGACGTGAAGATGCTGCTGAAGGCAGGCCGTGTCACGCGGGCCGATGGCAGCGTCCTGTCCGATGGGGACAAGGTCGATCACGCCGATATCCGCATTGATGGCGAAGAACTGGACCCAGCCCAGGGTTCCGTCCTGATGCTGCACAAGCCGGCGGGCTATACCTGCTCCACCAGCGATCCGGGGCGGGTGGTGTATGAGCTGCTGCCGGAGCGGTTTGAGTACCGCAATCCCATCATCGCGCCGGTGGGAAGGCTGGACCGGGATACGACGGGTCTGCTGCTGCTGACCGATGATGGTCAGCTGCTTCATCGCATCATCTCACCCAAGGCCAATGTGCCCAAGGTCTATGAGGCGGCGCTTGCCCGTCCCCTGACGGGGGAGGAGGCGGCGGTATTCGCGTCAGGCACCTTGATGCTGAAATCGGAGAAGACGCCGCTGTTGCCCGCCACGCTGGAGGTGCTGGGCGAGACGCGCGCGCGCCTGACCATCCGGGAAGGGCGGTATCATCAGATCCGCCGCATGTTCGCGGCGGTCGGTAACCATGTGGAGACGCTGCACCGCGTCTCCATCGGTGGTCTGACGCTGGGCGACCTGGAAGAGGGCGAATGGCGGCTACTGGACGCGAATGAGGTCGCGTTGGTCTTTAACGTGCCCTGATCCTGTTTACTGCGCGCTTTTCTCAATCGCCTTACCGGCGCTCTTGATGTCCTTGCCCACGCCTTCAACGGTGTTGCAGGCGGACAGCGACAGGGCGGCGAGGGCCAGGGTGGTGAGGATCAGGGCGCGTTTCATTGGCTTATCCATTGTTCCGGGACTATCAATCCTGAGTAATCCATTATCGCAAATGCGGGTTCCCATGTCCAAGCCGCCAAAAGTTAAAGAGCCGAAAGTCAGAGTGGATCAGGCTTTGGTTGATCGCGGCTTGGCCGAAAGCCGGTCCAAGGCGCAGGCCCTGATCCTGGCCGGCCTTGTCTATGCCGACACGCGCCGCATCGACAAGGCTGGCGATACCGTGCCGGAAAGCCAGCTGCTGCTGGTGAAAGGCCAGGACCATCCCTGGGTCAGCCGGGGCGGGCTGAAGCTGGTCAAGGGGCTGGACACTTTCGGGATCGATCCCACGGGCTTCATCGGCATCGATGTCGGCGCCTCCACGGGGGGCTTCACCGATGTGTTGCTGACGCGCGGGGCCACCAAGGTCTATGCCGTCGATGTCGGGCATGGACAACTCGCCTGGAAAATCCGGGAGGATGAGCGGGTTGTGGTGCTGGAAAAGACCAATGCCCGCCACCTGACCGCAGAGATCATCCCCGATCCCGTCGATATCGTGGTCTGTGACGCCAGCTTCATCGGCCTGGAAACCGTGCTGCCCGCCGCCATGACCCTGACCAAGCCGGGGGCCTATCTGGTGGCCCTGATCAAGCCGCAGTTCGAGGTGGGCAAGGGTCGCGTCGGCAAGGGCGGCGTGGTGCGGGAGCCGGAGCTGCACCAGGAGGTTTGTGATCGCATCACCGGCTGGCTGGCGGGGCAGGCGGGCTGGACCGTGCTAGGTGTGGTCGAAAGCCCGATCACGGGGCCGGAGGGGAACAAGGAGTTCCTGATCGGGGGGCGGCGGGTGGGGTAACCCCCCTCCCGGACCAGTTCCTCACTGGAACGCAGCTTCTGCGAAGCTGCGCAGCTTGCGGCTATGCAGCCGTTCCAGGCCCGTGTCGCGCATCATTTCCATGGCGCGCATGCCGATGGCCAGATGCTGGTCCACGCGGGCGCGGTAGAAATGGTTGGCCATGCCGGGCAACTTGATCTCGCCATGCAGCGGCTTGTCCGACACGCACAGCAAGGTGCCGTAGGGCACGCGGAAGCGGAAGCCGTTGGCGGCGACAGTCGCCGATTCCATGTCTAGCGCGATGGCGCGCGACTGGCTGAACCGCTGTACCGGCTCGCTATGGTCGCGCAGTTCCCAGTTGCGGTTGTCGATAGTGGCGACGGTGCCGGTGCGCATGATCGACTTCAGTTCCCAGCCCTTCAGGCCGGTCACTTCCTCCACCGCGTCCTCCAGCGCCACCTGCACCTCGGCCAGGGCCGGGACGGGGACCCAGGTCGGCAGGTCGGCATCCAGCACCTTGTCGTCACGCACATAGCCATGGGCCAGGGCGTAGTCACCCAGCTTCTGCGTATCGCGCAGGCCGGCGCAATGGCCCAGCATCAGCCAGACATGCGGGCGCAGGACGGCGATATGGTCGCTGATCGTCTTGGCGTTGGACGGGCCGACGCCGATATTGACGATGGTGATGCCGTTACCGTCCTTACGCTTCAGGTGATATGCGGGCATCTGCGGCAGACGGGCGACCTTCTGGCCCTGCGGTTCCTTGCCCGGATGGGTGGCCTGGTTCCAGGTGATGTGGTCGCCCGGCTCAATGAAGCATTCATACTGCCGGCGATAGGCCTGGGTTGCCGGATCGTCCGACGCTTCCATGATCTCCAGCCCGCGTCGCACAAACTCGTCAATGTAGAACTGATAGTTCGTGAACAGGACATAGTTCTGGAAATGATCGGGCTTGGTCGCCGTATAGTGCTTCAGCCGGTGCAGGCTGTAATCCACGCGCGGGGCCGTGAACAGGGCCAGCGGGCGGGGGGCACCCGGCGGGGTGATGTGCGTGCCGTTGACGATACTGTCATCCATATAGACCAGATCGGGCAGGTCGAAATAATCGCGCAGCTGATAGAGCCGTTCCGGCGTCAGGTCGCCTTCGACATGCATGCCCTCGGGATAGGCGAACTGGATCGGGATGGGCGTGTCGCTCATCCCCACTTCCAGCGGCACGCCGTGGTTCTTGACCAGCAGGCTCAACTGATGGTGCAGGTAATGGTCGAACAGGTCGGGGCGGGTGACGGTGGTGCGGAAAGTACCCATGCCATGGACGAAGCCATAGGCCAGACGGCTGTCGATGCGGGGTTCGCTGTCGATCCGAACCTGGATGAACGGGTAACAGGCGCGCACGCGCCCGCCCAGATCCTCGCCATGGGCAAAAGCGGAAAACCGGTCACGCAGAAAATCGACGGCCTGATCATACAGCGCCCGAACACGGGCATAAGCGCCATCGGCGTCGGTGAAGCTTTCCACCGCCGGATCAAAGGTCGAATTGTTGGATGAAATCACTGTGCAAGCTCCTATGAGTTTGCACTTCTTTATGCGCCAACCCGGCGGGGCTGGAAAGCGAAGAATTGATAAAGTTTGATGGCGGGGCCGGAGCGTGATGTTTGTGCAGCACGCCCCGGCGGGTCAGGCGAAGGCCCCCGTCACACCCCACCGACATAGATGCCCAGGCCGCGCGCCGTTTTCACCAGGGTTCCGTTGGTGTCCACCGCCGCATAGGTGGCGATCGCGTCTTCAATCGGGATGTCGATGACCCGGCGGTTGGACCAGGCCACCAGACGGTCGCTTTTGCCCTCGGCCAGCAGATCCACCGCCGCCACGCCGAAGGCCGAGGCCAGCACGCGGTCATTATGGCCCGGCGGGCAGCCGCGCTGCACATGGCCCAGAACGGTGACGCGGGTTTCGGCCCCCGTCGCCTCTGCGATCAGATGGCCGACATAATTGCCGATGCCGCCATAGCGCTTCTGCCCGTCGGTGAATTCCTGGTGCGCGGTACCACCCTCCATGATCTTCGCGGCCTCCGATACGACCACCAGGGCGAAATTGCGCCCGCCCGCCTGAACCCGGCGGATCTTGTCGGCGACGCCGGCCACCGACCAGCGCAGTTCCGGCAGCAGGATGACATCGGCCCCGCCGGCAATACCCGCCGACAGGGCAATATGGCCGGCATCGCGGCCCATCACTTCCAGCACCATGACACGGGCATGGCTGGCGGCGGTCGGCTGCAACCGGTCCAGCGCCTCGGTCGCGACCGCCACTGCCGTGTCGAATCCGACCGACATTTCGGTGATGCCCAGGTCATTGTCGATGGTCTTGGGGATGCCGATCAGCCGGATGCCGCCGATATTGGCCAGCTTGCGCAGGATGGCCATGGATCCGTCCCCGCCGATGCCGATCAGGCTGTCCACGCCCAGTTCGCGCAGACCCCCGATAATCTCCTGGCTGCGGTCCTTGCGTGACCCGTCCGCCATGGGATAGGCGAAGGGATCGCCCTTGTTGGTGGTGCCCAGGATGGTGCCGCCCTGACGCATCATGGCGCCATCGACGCGATTCATATCCAGGTTCACATAGCGCACGGGCCGGGCCAGCAGACCTTGGGTCCCGTCCTCAATCCCCACCACCTCCCATCCGTAATGGGCGGCGCGGTGGACGGCGGCGCGGATGACGGCGTTCAGGCCGGCACAATCGCCGCCGCTGGTCAGGATACCGATACGCTTGGCAGCTGCGGTCATTATTTCCCCCTGGGTTTTGCCGTCAGGGTGCCAGGAATAAGGGGCCGGGGGCAATACCATAGGTCAGGTCGAGCCGAAGGCGAGCCCTGACAGCTAAGGCTTTCAATCCTTTACTGTCAGAGCTCGGGCAGACGCCCTCGACCTGACCTACGGTTTTATACCATCGGCATGAAATCTTGACCTCTGGTCAATCTTTCCTGCCCCTCAATTGCCGGCGCCCACATCCGTGGGCTTTGCTCACGCGCCACGTGGCGCGCGGCGGCAGTCGCCGCCGTACCGACGGTCAAGAATTTTGACCGTCGGTATCCTGCTCTCAACGGCTTACCCGGCATTGCCGCTGGCAGCCGCCTCCAGCCCCGCAATGTCGAACTTCACCATCTTCAGCATCGCCTCCGCCACGCGCTTGGCCTGCGCCGGATCGCCCATCATCAGTTCGCCCAGACGCTTGGGCACGATCTGCCAGGACAGGCCCCAGCGATCGCGCAGCCAGCCGCATTGTTCCACGGCTCCCCCCGCCGACAGGGCATCCCACAGCCGGTCGATCTCCGCCTGATCATCGCATTCCACCATGATGGAGAAGCTGTGGTTGAACGGGTCCAGCGGCCCCGCCTCAATCGCCATGTAATTCTGTCCGCCCAGTGTGAAGCCGGCCAGCCGTACCGATCCGGCGGGGCCGGACGGCGTATCTGCGGGCAAGGGATTGATCCAGCAAAGGGCGGAGTTAGGGACCAGTGCGGTGTAGAACCGCACCGCCGCCTCCATATCCTTCTCAAACCAAAGATGCTGTTTCACGCTGGCCATGATGTCCTCCGTTCCTGGGGTGATGGCCAAAGGACGGGGCGGGGGGCGTCATCCCGACAGCGTCGGTAAAAAAAGGGCGCCCCGTTTTCGGGGGCGCCCAAGGTGCAGCCGTTTCACGTCGATGGGGATCGAGGGTCAAGCGGCTGGGCCGAACCACATGCTGTCAAGCTTTCCGTCGGGGGTGACCAGGACCCACCAGTCGCGGACGCCCTTTTCATAGGTGGCGCGGTAGACGTCCATGCCGCCCGCATCCACGCGCCGGAACTCCAGTTGTTTCAGATCGCCCAGCGGCAGCATCTCCTTCTGGATCTTGGGCAGCACGGCGATCACGCCATCGGCCCGGTCGGCAAGGATGCTGTCACGGTCGAGCTTGCCGGCCTTGATCTGGGCGATGTGGGCGCGCAGGGCGGCCTCGCTGCCGGGCAGGGGCTTGTTCTCCTTGACCCGGTCCGCCAGGGCGGTTTCCAGCGCCTTGCCGGTGGCATCATCCATGCGCGGGGCCGGCAGTTCATGGCCATTCTGGTGCAGAACCACACCCGTCACCTTGCCCGCCGTATCCATCTGGAAACTGCCCTGCATGGGCATGTCCTTGGAGAAGAACTTGGTCGGGCTTTCGGGCAGGAATTCCATCGGGTTCTGGCCGATGACATTGGCCATGAAGCGGTCGCCGTCGCGATAGACCTTGATGGGCCGCGCCTTCGCGAAGGGCATCTCGTAATAGCCCACGAACTTGTCATAGGCAGCCGGGTCCATCGCAATGGCTTTACGCGGCTTCTGCTGTTCGGCCATACGTTCGGCCACCATCGGGTCGACCTTGTCCACGCCGGTTGTGCCGGCGGTGGCCATGGCAGCGGGGGCCAGCAGCGCCAGGACCAGGGCCCAGCGCCGGGCATTCATGCGCAGGGGCAGGGCGCCGCCTTGCAGGATACGGTCCACGCGGGCGGCAACGGTGGCGGGGCGGGCCATGGCCAGACCGGCGGGCAGGCGGCTGGCCTTGGCGGCCATCTCCACCAGGATTTCTGCGTAATTCAAGCGATCCTCCATCTGTTCAAGAGCGTCGGAATCGCTGTTGGCCTCGGCAAGCTCAGCGAGATGGTTATTGAGCCACCAGGCCACCGGGCTGAACCAGAAGAGGGCCCGGTGAAAGGTGGCGAGAAGCAGCGTGTAATAATCACCCCGTTCAACATGCGAGGTTTCGTGCGCCAGGACGGCCCGGCGTTTGGCATCCGTCCAGCGACCGTGATCGGGCGGCAGCAGGATGGTCCCCATGATGGTCAGCGGTACGGTGATCCGGTCGGACACCCGCACATCGCGGCCGTCTGTCCAGTTGCTGGACAGCCTCATCGCGGCGTTGCGCAGACGCAGGCTGACCAGGGTGCCCGCCGCCAGACGCAGCAGCATGGCACCTGTTATCGTCAGGTAGAGCGTAAATCCCAGGGCCCGCCAGTCCACCCAGGCCAGCCGGTCAATCTCCGCAGACCCGGCCTCTGTCGCTGTGCCCGCCGGGCTGGTCCCCACCAGTTCCACCGCAGGCCGCAGCCACATCCGGATACCGTCCATCGGCACCACCAGGGCATCCGCCGGGGCCAGCCGCATCAGGACCGGCATGATCAGCGAAAAGCCAAGGACCCCGACCCAGACCGCCATCTGTGTGAATGGGTTGGCGACCCGCAGCAGGCGCAACGCCCCCCAGGCCAGCCCCATCAGCACAGCCGACCGCAGGGCCGCCTCCAGCAGCAAGGACAGCATCATTTCTCCTTTCGGCGGGCCTTATCGATCTTCTCGGCCAGTGCCTGCAGCTGTTCGGGCGACAGCATGTCGGTCTCGACCATGCCGACCACCACATCCTCCGCTGATCCGCCACAGAACCAGTCGACGATGCGTTTCACAGCACGCGCGGCCACGAAGGTGCGTCCCTCTGCGGCGCGATAGATGAAAGTCCGGCCCTCCACGTCATGGGTGAGATATCCCTTCTCCTCCAGACGTTTCAGGACGGTGCGGACCGTGGACTCCTTCAACGGGCGGCTGAGCATCTCTCGCACCGCATCGGCGTTGACGGGCCCACGCCGCCAGACCAGGTCCATGATCTCTCTTTCAAGATCGCCCAGGTCTGACGGATTGTGATCTTGTGTAGTGCTATCGTTCATAGTGCTACAGTCTGTAGCATTACGGGCTGTCGTTGGCAAGGCGGAATCCACGCGGACCCCGCCTTGCCGATTGTTGTTACGAAATCTTGTCCGACACGAAGCGCCAGCCCGTCTCCGCCGCCGCGCGGGCCACCTCGCCATAGGCCAGGGCCTTGCGGTCAGCGGCATTGCCGGCCAGCGCCCGGGCATAGACGCCCTGGCAGATGGCGGCGATGCGGAAGAAGGCGAAGGCCAGGTAATAGGGCCAGTCGGGAATCCCGGCCCGCCCTGTGCGCTGGCAATAGGCTGAGACATACTCGGCTTCCGTCGGGATGCCCGACGCTGCCAGATCAACGCCCACCAGACCCGGAAACTGCTTGATCCCCGCCGGCAGGTGATAGGCCATGCAATTATAGGCCAGATCGGGCAGGGGATGGCCCAGGGTCGCCAGTTCCCAGTCCAGGATGGCGACCACGCGCGGTTCCGTCTTGTGCAGCATCAGATTGCCCAGGCGGAAATCACCATGCACGATGGTGACCTCTTCCCCCGCCGGGACGGCGCGTGGCAGCCAGTCCATCAACCGTTCCATGGCGGGAATGTCGCTGTCGCCTTTGGTCGCCACGAACTGCTTTGACCAGCGTTCGACCTGCCGTTGGATATATTGCTCCGGCTTGCCGAAATCCGATAGGCCCGCCGCCCGCCAATCCACACTGTGCAGGGCGGCCAGCGTGGCGTTCATCCCGTCATAAAGGGCTGCCCGTTCCGCAGTGCTGAACCCGTCCAGCGCCACATCTGACAGGACGCGCCCGTCAATATGGTCCATCACGTAAAAGGGCGTGCCGATGATGCCCGCATCCTCGCACAGCAGGCGGGCATTGGGCACAGGCGCGGCACTGCCGGACAGGGCGCGCATGGCGCGGAATTCCCGCTCGATCATGTGCGCGCTGGGCAGCAGCTTGCCGGGTGGTTTCTTGCGCAGCACGAAACGCGCGCCGGATGCGTCACTGATCAGGAAGGTGGGGTTGGACTGCCCGCCCTGAAATTGCTGCACCCTTGCCGGCCCCTGGAACCCGTCCAGATGGGCCGACAGATAGGCCTCCAGCGCCGCCTCATCGAACTGATGCTGCGGCAGGACATCGATCAGGACGGCGGCGCCCTTACCCTCGCTCATCTCCGGTCCCCGCTTACAGGATCGTGGGATCGGCGATGGTCGCACCGCCATCGGCCACCAGCAACTGTCCGGTGACGAAGGCGCCGGCGGGGGCCGCCAGCATCAGGGCCACGCCGGCGATCTCTTCGGGCTTTCCAAAGCGACCCAGCGGGGCGCGGCGCATCACGGCCTTGGCGATGTCGGGATTGTCGGTCAGGGCCTTGGCGAAATCGGTTTCGATAATGCCGGGCGCAATGGCATTGACGCGGATATTGGCGCGGCCATGCTCGACCGCCAGATTGCGGACCAGCGCCGCTTCCGCCGCCTTGGACACGCCATAGGCGCCGATGACGGGATTGCCGCGCAGGCCGGCGATGGAGGACAGGATGATCACCGACCCGTCCTTGCGCTCCGCCATGCCGGGGATCACCATGTTGCACAGCTGCCAGGTGCTGCGCAGGTTCGACCCCATGATCTTGTCCCAGGCGTCATCACTGACGCTGGCCAGCGGGCCATAGACGGGGTTGATGGCGGCATTGGCGACCAGGATGTCGATACGGCCCCACTGTGCTAGCGTGGCATCGACCAGGGCCTGGAGGTCTTCCTTGCGGCCGATATTACAGGCGACCGAAATCGCCTCACCACCGGCGGCAATGATCTCATCGCGCACCACGTCGCAGGCATCAATCTTGCGCGACGAAATGACGACCTTGGCCCCGGCACGGGCATATTCCTGGGCAATGGACTTGCCGATCCCGCGCGAGGACCCGGTGATCAGGGCCACCTTGCCGGACAGGTCGAACAGGGGATGAACGGTCATGGAATGGTCTCCTCGGAAGCCGGCCCCTGATCGTCATCCCGGCGACAAGCCGGGACCCAGGGGCCACAGGATTCAGACGTCAATGCTGCTAGGATCAAAGCTGCGGAGATCAAGTGCGCTTGGCCCCGGGGTCCCGGCGTGTCGCCGGGATGACGCAGGGTGGTTGGTCACAGCACGTCGCTCACTACGCGGTGGTGCCGCCATCGATGGCATATTCGGCCCCGGTGATGAACGGGCTTTCGTCCGACAGCAGGAACAGCACGACATTGGCCGCATCCTCCGGCTTGCCCATGCGGCCCAGCGGGGCCGTGCGCTCCAGCCGGCGACGCATCTTCTCGGAATCCGGAGCGGCGTCGATCATCTGCTGTACCATCGGGGTGTACAGGAACGACGGGTGGACGGAGTTACAGCGGATATTGTAGTTCTGCTGCGCGCACCATTTGGCCGTCGACTTGGTCAAGAGCCGCACGGCCCCCTTGGCCGAACAATAGGCCGCCAGGTCAGCGGCCCCCAGCAGGCCTGCGACGGAGGAGACATTGACGATGGAGCCGCCGCCCGTCTGCTTCATGGCCTTGATGGCGTATTTGCAGCCCAGGAAGGTGCTTTCCACATTCACCGCATGAACGAAGCGCCAGCCTTCCAGCGTCTCATCCTCGATATTGTGCAGGGAGCCGCAGCCGGCATTGTTCACCAGACCGTCCAGCCGGCCATAGTTCTGGACCACATGGCCGATCACCTCGACCCAGCGGTCTTCCTTGGTGACGTCCTGGGCCAGGAATTCCACCCCGTCGCCCAGTTCGGCCACGGCAGCCTCGCCACCCGTCACATTGCGATCAGTGATCACCACCTTGGCGCCCTCGCGCAGGGCGGCACGCGCCGTGGCCAGCCCGATGCCCGAAGCACCCCCTGTGATCAGGACGATCTTGTCCTGCAGGCGTCCCACCATGATCATTCTCTCCCCGATGCTCGCGCCGGATTGTACCGACCGCTTCTCAAACGTTTGTTTGAATGTAGGGGAAAGACAGGCGAGGAGCAACAGCGAAGGCTGTTTTAAGTGAGGGGAATGTGAGGGTAAGGGTGGGCGGGGCGATGATCGTCGCATCCCCCGCCCGCCGGATCATCAATCGCCGAACGCTTCTTCCCAGCTTCCCTTGGTGGCGGCCTTGGAATATTCGGTGGCGCGGTTTTCGAAGAAGTTGGTGTGTTCCACGCCGTTCAGGATGGCGTCCATCCAGGGCAGGGGGTTCTTCTCGGTCTTGTAGATGGGCTGCAGGCCCAGCTGTGCCAGACGGCGGTCGGCGATATAGCGGATGTATTTCTTCACATCCTCGCCGTCCATGCCCTTCACGGCCCCCATTTCGAAGGCCAGATCGATGAAGGCATCCTCGTGATGCACGATGGTCTCGCAGGCGACATAGAGCTCGCGTTGGAAATCCTCGGTCCAGACCTCGGGATTCTCGCTGATGAAGGTCTTGAACAGCTGGATGATCGATTGGGTATGCAGGCTTTCATCGCGCACCGACCAGGTGACGATCTGGCCCATACCCCTCATCTTCCCGAAGCGCGGGAAGTTCATCAGGATGGCGAAGCTGGCGAACAGCTGCAGACCTTCGGTGAAGGCGCCGAACACCGCCAGGGTCTTGGCGATGTCCTTTTTGCTGTCGACATTGAATTCGTGCATGTAATCGTACTTGTCCTTCATTTCCTTGTAATGAAGGAAGGCGGAATACTCGACCTCGGGCATGCCGATCGTGTCCAGCAGATGGCTATAGGCCGCAATATGCACCGTCTCCATGGCGGAGAAGG
>CALRNG020000032.1:0-13677 GCA_943369495.1 Rhizobium sp. Q54 | reverse complement strand
GCCATAGCGTGACAACCGCTTATGCTCCGGCGCCATTTTGCCGGTACGGTTGGTAAAGCGCCAAGGCGGGTCCGCCATGACGGTCGCAAACCGCTTACGCCCAGCGATGGCCAGCAGGTCCTGGTTGGGATCGGGCGGATTCATCGGCGGTTCTTCTCTCATTCAAAAAGGCGGCAGATCAGTTCCGAACTGCACAGGTGATGTCAGAATCGGCACTCCACGTAAAGACTTCGCGGTCCTTCGGCAATCCTGAAAGCATGCTGTCATGGGCACAGCGAGGCGTCAACGCAGCCCAAAGCCAATCAATGTAATCGGTAAAGCCGCATCAGAATGCGCAACAGTGCGCGGAAGATCAAGCGGAATACACATAAAAGTATATGCATTGTCTATCCCGCCCAATTTCCCGCCATCTGCCGCTTTTCCTGGCACCATCGCCGCAACAGGCGTAGGCTTCATCCCTGACCGGTCACGCATCATGGCCGGACTTTACCTTGATTTCCGCCATTCAGACGCCTTTGGCACGGAACCTGCGAAGCATTCGGGCTTTCCCACGTTTCGACCCAAGGTCACTTTCAGGGGAGGCAGGATGGAGATCGGTGTATTCATTCCCATCGGGAATAATGGCTGGCTCTTGTCGGAGAACGCGCCGCAATACAAGCCCAGTTTCGATCTGAACAAACAGATCACCCTGTCGGCGGAAAGGCACGGGCTGGATTTCGTGCTGTCGATGATCAAGCTGCGCGGCTTTGGTGGCAAAACCGAGTTCTGGGATCATAATCTGGAAAGCTTCACCTTGATGTCGGGTCTGGCCGCCGTGACCAGCCGCATCAAGATCTACGCCACCGCCGCCACCCTGGTCATGCCGCCCGCCATCGTGGCCCGCATGGCGTCCACCATTGACAGTATTTCGGGCGGGCGCTTCGGCGTGAACCTCGTCACCGGCTGGCAGCGGCCGGAATATTCACAGATGGGGCTGTGGCCGGGGGATGAGCATTTTGCCAACCGCTACGACTATCTGGCCGAATATGCGACCATCCTGCGCGAGCTGTGGGACACAGGCCGCAGCGACCTGAAAGGCAAATATTTCCAGATGGATGATTGCCGCCTGTCGCCGCGACCACAGGCCGATGTGAAGCTGATCTGTGCCGGATCATCCAATGCCGGTATGGCCTTTTCTGCGCAATATGCCGACTATAATTTCTGCTTTGGCATGGGCGTGAACACCCCCACCGCCTTCGCCCCCACCGTGGATCGTATGCGGGTGGCGGCGGAAAAGACGGGACGCGACGTGTCTTCCTACGTTCTGTTCATGATCATCGCCGATGAGACGGACGAGGCCGCCCGCGCCAAGTGGGAAAGCTACAAGGCCGGCGCCGACCAGGAGGCCATTTCCTGGCTGGGCGTACAGGGTGCCGCCGACACCAAATCCGGGTCCGACACCAATGTGCGCCAGATGGCCGACCCGGTCTCCGCCGTGAACATCAATATGGGCACCCTGGTCGGGTCCTATGAAAATGTGGCACGCATGCTGGACGAGGTGCCGACTGTCCCCGGCACGGGTGGTGTGCTGCTGACCTTCGATGATTTCGTGAAGGGGGTGGATGATTTCGGGACCCGCATCCAACCCCTGATGAAATGCCGTCAGCATATCAAGGGGCTGGCATGAGCAGCGCGGGCTATGTGCCGCCGGCGGAACGGTTAGAATCGGTCACCCTGCCGGCCCGGCCGGAGCCGATCCGCCTGAACCCCGCCGAAACTGCCGTCATCGTCGTGGATATGCAGAACGCCTATTCCACGCCGGGCGGCTATGTCGATCTGGCCGGGTTCGATATATCAGGCGCGCGTGGCACCATCGCCAATATCAAGCGCACCCTGGATGCCGCCCGCGCAGGCGGCGTCCAGGTTGTCTATTTCCAGAATGGCTGGGACCCGGACTATGTGGAGGCAGGCGGGCCGGGATCGCCCAACTGGCACAAATCCAACGCCCTGAAAACCATGCGCGCACGGCCCGAATTGCAGGGCCAGTTGCTGGCCAAGGGCACCTGGGATTACGCCATTGTGGAGGAGTTGCAGCCGCAGAAGGGCGACATCCTGATCCCCAAGACGCGCTATAGCGGCTTTTTCAACACCAATGTCGATTCTGTCCTGCGGGCAAGAGGCATCCGCACTCTGGTCTTTGTCGGCATCGCCACCAATGTCTGCGTGGAAAGTTCACTGCGCGACGCCTTCCACCTGGAATATTTCGGGGTGATGCTGGAGGACGCGACCCACCATCTGGGTCCCGACTTCATCCAGAAGGCCACCGTCTACAACGTCGAGAAATTCTTCGGCTGGGTCGCCACCGTCGATGATTTCTGCGGGGTGATCTCGCAGGCGGCGCCCCTCCACGACTGACGTCCCAACAAACAGGAGCAGCAAACCATGCCCAAGCAGATCATCGTCCCCGAAGGCACGCAAAAGCCCATCGCCCCCTATTCGCCGGGCACGCTGGCCGATGGCGTCGTTTATGTCTCCGGCACTCTGCCGTTCGACAAGAACAATGACGTGGTCCATGTCGGCGATGCCGGGGCGCAGACGCGCCATGTGCTGGAGACCATCAAATCGGTGATCGAAACGGCGGGCGGCAGCATGGAGGATGTGACCATGAACCACATCTTCATCACCGACTGGGCCAATTATCAGGCCGTCAACAAGGTCTATGCCGAATATTTCCCCGGTGACAAGCCCGCCCGCTATTGCATCCAGTGTGGTCTGGTGAAGCCCGATGCGCTGGTAGAGATCGCCACCGTCGCCCATATCGGGAAACAGTGATGCATGTGGACATCCATGGCCGGGACGATGCCGACGCCCCAGTCCTGATCCTGTCCTCGGGCCTGGGCGGCTCCAGCGCCTATTGGGCCGCCCAAATCCCAGCCCTGGCCCCCCATTTCCGCGTCATCACCTATGACCATCGTGGCACGGGGCGCACGGGCGGGACCGTGCCGGAGACGGGCGGCATCACCGCCATGGCCGATGATGTGCTGGACATCGCCGACCGTCTGGGCGTGCCGCGTTTCAGCCTGATGGGCCACGCGTTGGGCGGCCTGATCGGGCTGGATATCGCCCTGCGCGCGTCCGACCGGCTGGAAAAGCTGGTCCTGATCAATGCCTGGAGCAAGGCCGATCCTCATTCGGGTCGCTGCTTTGATGTGCGCCTGGAACTGCTGGAAAAATCCGGCGTGCCCATGTTCGTGAAGGCGCAGCCCTTATTCCTCTACCCCGCCATCTGGATGGCGGACAATGCCGACCGAATGGCGGCGGAGGAAGCGCACGCCATCACCCATTTCCAGGGGGCGGACAACATCCGGCGCCGTATCGCCGCCCTGCGCGGCTTCGACGTGGATACAGACCTGGGGTCCATCCCCCACCCTACCCTTGTGGTCGCCACCCGGGATGACCTGCTGGTGCCTTATAGTCGCTCCCTGCGTCTGGCCGACGGTCTGCCCAACGCGGTGCTGCACCTGACCGATTTCGGAGGCCATTCCGTGAATGTCGTGGACCCGGACGGGTTCAATGCGGCGGTACTGGGGTTTCTGGCAGGATAATCCCACCAGGACTGTGCTGGCCTCACGCCATCTCCATCGCGGGACCCCGGGGTGCTGGCTGTCCGGCTTCAAACCGCACGCGGTTGCGGCCCAGGCCCTTGGCGACATACAGCGCCGCGTCAGCGCGGGAGAACAGGTCGGGCAGGCCGCGATCGGCGGAGGTCAGCGTCGTGGCCCCGATGCTGGCCGTGAAGTGCGGCAGGCTGTCGCGGCGGTCGGAATCCAGCAGGGCGCGCAGCTTCTCGGCAACCAGCAGGGCCCCGCCCTCACCGGCACCGGGCAGCAGGATGGCGAATTCCTCGCCCCCCGTCCGGCCTACCAGATCGCCCTGACGCACAGCCGCCTGCGCCAGTTCGGCGAAGCGGACCAGGACGGCGTCGCCCGTCGCGTGGCCATACTGGTCATTGATGGATTTGAAATGGTCAAGATCGACCAGAAGACAGGACAGTTCCGTACCGTCGCGCCGGGCCTGAATCACCGCCGCCTCACCGCTATCGACCAGGAAGCGGCGGTTGGGCAGACCCGTCAGGCTGTCGCGGCTGGCCAGATCGAACAGGCGGCCCGCATAGAGGCGGATACGCGTCACCATAGGCCGGAAGATAAAGATCGCCTCGGCCAGCAGGGTGGTCAGCAGGATCGCCAGCACCACCTGCTGTGCCTGGCGCAGCCAATGGGTGCGGCCATTGGCTTCACTTTCAAAGATACTGACGGCCCGGTCCAGGGCCGGCAGCAGCGTATCGCGCGCGGCCATATGGAACTGCCGGAACGACGTCTCGTCCCCCGTTTCCACGAAACGCTGGGCATCGTTCAGGAAGGCGCGAACGCGCGCATCCAGGGGATTGGCACCGCCGAAATAGTGGGCACTGGCGTCGGACGACAGGGGGTTGGAGATGCCCAGATCATTGCCCTGCACCAGCGCATCCTGCGACCGGCGCATCAGGGCGATGGCATCGCGCAGCGGTTGGCGCGCCCCTTCGTCCCCCCGGTACAGGTCGTTGCCCAGCAGGGCGATACGTTGGGACAGCATGCGCTGCCGGCCCGCGACATTGATGATGGTGGCGGCGTCACGCTGTTCGGCGATGACATTGTCCAGCAGCAGATGCACCCCGCCGGACAGCATGGCAATCAGGGTCAGGGCGATCACATAGGCCGCTGTCAGCCGGCCCACCACATTGCGATCACCCGTCAATCCATCCTCCTGCACCAGCGTAACCCTCTCGTCAGCTAAACCCAGGATGGCAGCTTTCGAAACTGTGCAATGGCATAGGTTTGCCAAAAAGATGGGCCTGGTCCCGTTTACAGCCAAGATCGCACAGGACGGCGGCCTGACTTTGGACCCCATTGCCCCGCCACATGGTCGCTCGCAACGCACCGGGAATGACACCGATGACAGAACATATCCTATGGCGGATGAAAAAAGCTTGTGGTACGAGAGGCGCATTGTTGCCGCAAACGACCAACCAGAACAAAATCAGGCAGTGATCCATGTCCGTAAGTAAGTTTGCCGGGTGCGGCGTCTGCGCCCTAGCCCTGCTATCCGCCCTGCCGGTGCGGGCGCAGCAAAGTGATGACAATGTCGTCCGCAACGCCACCGACGCTTTCGGCCTGCGTGTGGGGACGGAATCCATCGGGTTGTATGATGCCGGGAATGTGCGCGGGTTCAGTCCCGACAGCGCCGGCAATGTGCGTTTGCAGGGCTTGTTCATCTCGCAGCAGGGGTCACTGTCCGACCGGGTTGTGGACGCGACCAGCATTCGCGTGGGTCTGAACACGGTCGGCCTGCTGTTCCCGGCCCCGTCGGGCATCGCCGACCTGTCGCTGCGCAACCCGGACAGCACGGGGGCGGAAATGCGGTTGGGGCTTGATCCCCAGACATCGCCCTTCATGGAGTTGGACACCGCGTATGTGGCGGCGGATGGGCGGTTCAAACTGTCCGCCGGCGTGTCGGCCCGGCCTGATCAGAACGGGGCGTTCGGCGGGGATTATCGCGCCTGGTCGGCGGGTTTCGTGCCGCGCTGGCAATTGGCTGACGATGTGACCGTCACAGCCTATGCCGATTGGGACCAGCAGCACGACATTGAGGTTGTGCCCAATTATCTGCCCGAGGGGCCATACCTGCCGCCGCGCGTGGACCGGGATGTGGACCATACCCTGCCCTGGGCCGACTGGGCCTATGAGTCGGAAAACCAGGGGGTGATCCTCGATGCCGGTCTGATGCCGGGATTGACGGCGCGGGCCGGCCTGTTCCGGTCGGTCCACCGCCTGCCCTATGATGCCTTCGCGTTGCTCTCGGTCACGCCGGACCGGCAGGGGCGGATGGTGCATGTGCTGCTGCCGGCCACGCGCTACGAGGCGCTGTCGGGAGAGGCGTCGGTGGCCTATGATTGGGTGGCGGGCCAGACGCAGCAGACCATAAGCCTAGCCGGACGCGGCCTGTCCAAGCGCAGCCGCAAGGGCGGGGATGTCGAGGTCGATTACGGCCCCTGGTCCATGGACCGCCGGCCCAGCGTGTCCGAACCGGTCCTGGTGTTCGATCAGCCCCAGGACCGCAACCGGGTAAAGCAATATAATCTGGGACTGGCCTACAACCTGTCCTGGGACGGGCGCCTGGACCTCGGTGCGGGGCTGCAGAAGGCCGACTATACCAAGATCGCGCGGCCCGGCACGGGCGGGGAGGCGCGGGGCGGGTCGGCGCCTTGGCTGTATAACGCCGTGGCGGCCTGGCGCTTCGACAATGAGGTCATCGCCTATGCCAGCTATTCCAAGGGGCTGGAAGAAAGCGGATCGGCACCGGTCACGGCTGTAAACCACAATGCCGTGCTGCCGGCGGTCAAGACGACGCAGCGCGAGGCGGGATTGCGCACCCCCGTCGGCCCGCTGACCCTCACCAGCTCGGTGTTCGATGTACGCCGCCCCTATGATGGGGTGGATGCGGTCGGGCGCTATGGCTTCCTGGGCGAGGTGCGGCACCGGGGCCTGGAGGCGTCCTTGTCGGGGGAACCGGTGGAGGGTCTGTCCCTTGTGCTGGGTGCCGTCCTGCTGGACCCGGAGGTGCGGGGCGAGGAGGTGCGGCAGGGCCTAATCGGTCGGCGGCCCGTGGGGCAAAGCCGGCTGCAATGGCAGGCCAGCGTCGATTACACGCCGGGGATCGTGGAGGGTCTATCGGTCGACATGACCGTGGACCATAGCGCCAAGACCACGGCGCGCGGCGACAATCTGGCCGATGCCCCGGCCTATACACTGGTCGATGCCGGCCTGCGCCAGGAATTTGGCCTGTGGGGACAGGAGGCCAGCCTGCGCGCCCAGGTCCAGAACCTGTTCGACGCGCAGGGTTTCTTTGTCGAAGGCGATGGGGAGTATGAGCCGATGGTGGGGCGGACCTGGCGCCTGTCCCTGACGGTGCGGATGTAATACCAAGGGTGATGGGATATGACCCTTAGAGGCCGGCGACTGCCGGCCCGCAGGCACGTGCCTGCGCAAGCCAAGCTGCCGGAGGCAGCGCCCGGCGCTTGAGGGAAAATGTACATACCAAGAGTCATGCTCCATGGCTCTTGGTATAAACCAACCAACTTCCTGCACACGGCCAATGGCATCTATGTCATCCTATGCCCATCGTTAACAAGATGGAGCCAGCGTGTCGTGATCGGAACTGCGCACCCGTCCACCAACAATCTCGATGCCTTCTGGATGCCGTTCACCGCGAACCGGCAGTTCAAGCAGGCGCCCCGCATGCTGGTGTCCGCCAGCGGCATGTATTACCGCACCGATGATGGCCGCCCCATCCTGGATGGGACCGCCGGCCTCTGGTGCGTAAATGCCGGCCATTGCCGGAGCGAGATTGTGAAGGCCATCCAGGCACAGGCCGCCGAAATGGACTATGCGCCCGCCTTTCAGATGGGCCATCCCAGTGCGTTCGATTTCGCGTCACAGCTCACGGCCCTGCTGCCACCCGGCCTGGACCATGTATTCTTCACCAATTCCGGGTCGGAGGCGGTGGACACGGCCCTGAAGGTGGCGCTGGCCTATCACCGTGCCCGCGGGGACGGGCAGCGCACCCGCTTCATCGGGCGTGAACGCGGCTATCATGGCGTGGGTTTCGGCGGCATCTCGGTCGGCGGTATCGTCACCAACCGCAAGGCGTTTGGCACCATGCTGCCCGGCGTCGATCACCTGCCCCATACCCATGACCGGTCACACCAGGCCTTCTCGCGCGGACAGCCCGACTGGGGCGCGCATCTGGCGGATGAGCTGGAACGCATCGTCGCCCTGCATGATGCCAGCACCATCGCCGCCGTGATTGTCGAACCGGTCGCCTGCTCCACCGGCGTGCTGGTCCCGCCGAAAGGCTACCTGGAACGGCTGCGCGCCATCTGTGACAAGCACGGCCTGCTGCTGATCTTTGATGAGGTCATTACCGGCTTTGGCCGCCTGGGCACGCCCTTTGCCACCGATTATTTCGGCGTCATGCCCGACATCATCACCGCGGCCAAGGGCCTGACCAACGCCACCGTTCCCATGGGGGCCGTCTTCTTCCAGAAGAAGATCTACGACGCCTTCATGACGGGGGCGGAACAGATGATTGAGCTGTTCCACGGCTACACCTATTCCGGCCATCCGCTGGCCGCAGCCGCCGGTCTGGCGACCTTGAAGGTCTATAAGGATGAAGGCCTGCTGACCCGTGCGGCGGACCTCAACGACTATTGGGCCGATGCCGTCCATTCGCTGAAAGATGCCCGCCATGTCGTGGATATCCGCAATCTGGGCCTGATCGGCGCCATCGAACTGGAACCCCTGCCCGGCCAGCCCACCAAGCGGGCCTTCACCACCTTCCTGAAATGTTTCGAAATGGGCGTCCTGATCCGCACCACCGGTGACATCATTGCCTTGTCGCCGCCGCTGATCGTGGAAAAATCCCAGATCGACCAGATCGTGGAGACAATCCGCGAGGTGCTGGCCGGGGTGGAATAAAGCCCCCCTTTCCGCCTCCCCGGCGAAGGCCGGGGTCCAGGGGCCACAGGCTCAAACCTTTCCACCCGTCCTGACCAACGCTGCTGAAAGGTCGGGGGTTTGGCCCCTGGGTCCCGGCCTTCGCCGGGAAGGCAAAATAGAAGAGATGCAAATTCAAGCAATAGAGAGCGAGAGCAGCGCCTTTCCTTACCCCAACCCGCAGGCCCCACCCATGTCCGATCCGGTCAACACCCAATCCGGCCTCTGGAACCCCGATCTCGCCCCGGTGCCGGGGGAACGGCGGACCTGGAACTGGGTGCATTATGCCTCGCTCTGGATCGGCATGGTCATGTGCATCCCCGCCTATCTGCTGGCCTCGGGCCTGATCCAGCAGGGCATGTCGGCGGGACAGGCGGTGGTGACCGTGCTGGCCGGCAATCTGATTGTGCTGGTGCCGATGGTGCTGATTGGCCATTCGGGCGCCAAATATGGCCTGCCCTTCGCCGTCATCGTGCGGTCCAGCTTCGGCACACGCGGCAACAAACTGCCCGCCGCCTTGCGCGCGCTCATCGCCTGCGGCTGGTTCGGCATTCAATGCTGGGTGGGCGGCAGCGCCATCTATGCCATTGCCAATATCATGACGGGCGGGGCGCTGGCGGGGGACAAGATCGCGGCGCTGGGCATTGATGCCGGACAGTTGGCCTGCTTCCTGTTCTTCTGGGCCCTGCATCTCTGGTTCATCAAACGCGGGCCGGACAGCATCCGCTGGATCGAAACGGTCACGGCGCCCTTGAAGATCCTGATCATGCTGGCCTTGCTCTGGTGGGCCTGGGACAAGGCCGATGGCTTCGGCCATCTGCTCTCCGCCCCTTCCCAATTCGTGACCGGTGGCGCCAAGCAGGGGCAGTTCTGGACGGTATTCTGGCCGGGCCTGACGGCCATGGTCGGGTTCTGGTCCACGCTGGCCATCAACATCCCCGACTTCACGCGCTTTGCGAAAAGCCAGAAGGATCAGATGCTGGGACAGTCGTTGGGCCTGCCCCTGCCCATGGCCCTGCTGGCCTTCGTCTCCGTCGCCGTCACCTCTGCCACCATCATCATCTATGGCCAGGCGGTGTGGGACCCGGTTGATCTGGCCGGACGGCTGGAGGGCATTGCCGTGGCCATCGGCCTGATCATCATCACCATCGACACGCTCTGCGTAAACCTCGCCGCCAACACGGTCGGCCCGGCTTACGATTTCTCCGCCATCTTCCCCCGCCATGTCAGCTTCGCGACGGGCGGCTATATCACGGCGGGCATCGGCATCGCCATGATGCCCTGGAAACTGATCGAAACCACCGACGGCTATATCTTCACCTGGCTGATCGGCTATGGCGCGTTGCTGGGGCCGCTCTTGGGCATCATGCTGGCCGATTACTGGCTGATCCGCAAACAGGTGCTGAACGTGCCGGCCCTGTTCGATGCGCAAGGCGAATATCGCTTCCGGTCCGGGTGGAACCCAGCCGCCCTGATCGCCTTCACCCTGGCCGTCCTGCCCAACCTGCCGGGCTTCCTGCACGCGGCCTTCCCCAGCAGTTTTGCAGCCGTGCCGGGCTTCTTCGTCGAACTCTACAACTACGCTTGGTTCGTGGGGCTGGGCATCTCGGCCTTGATCTATCTGGCCCTGATGCGCCGAACCTGACCTACGCCATCTCCCGCAGCACTGCCCTGACCGGGGCCGCATCCGCGCCCTCCAGCCGGATGGGCAGCGCAATCAGCTCATAAACACCGTCCGGCACCCCATCCAGGACCAGCCCTTCCAGGATTCGCATGTCATGCCGGCGCACGGCGTGGTGCGCGTCCAGCGTCTTGCTGGTTTCCGGGTCTACCGACGGCGCATCCGTCCCGATTAACCGCACGCCACGCGCGGCCAGCGCCGTGATCAGGCCCGCATCAATGGCCGTGAAGTCACTGACCCACCCATCCGGAAACCGGTCGAACGTGTGCAGCAGCACCCGCGTGATGCCATCGCGCAGAACCGGCACCACATGCTCAACCGTGACCAGTCCAGCGCCAGACGGCACAGTCACCACCTGTGCAGACCCCAGATAGACCTCCAGGCCCAGCAACCCGATCCCTGCGCCGTCCGCATCATAATGCAGCGGCGCGTCAGCATGGGTGCCGGTATGGGTGGATAGGGTCAGACGGCTGACATTGACGGGGCATCCCGGCCCGATGGCCCAGGTCCGCTCCTCCTGATAGGGCGTATCGCCTGGCCAGACGGGGATGCCCGGCTTCACCTTCTGGCTGATGTCCCAGAGACGCCGGCTCAAATCGCGGTCCTCACGCTTAACAGTTCGGGGAAGAAGGACAGGCTCAGCGCCTTCACAAGATAGGAGACACCGCCCGTACCGCCCGTCCCCATCTTGTAGCCGATGATGCGTTCCACGGTCTTCATATGGCTGAACCGCCATTGCTGGAACCGGTATTCCAGATCGACCAGCTTCTCGGCCAGCTCATACAGCTCCCAATGCGCATGCGGGTCGCGATACACGACCGACCATGCCGCTTCCACCCGCTTGTCCAATTGATAAGGCTGTGACCAGTCACGATCCAGCGCGCTTTCCGGGATATCAAACCCCCGCCGCGCCAACAGCGCCAGGCATTCATCATAAAGCGAGCGTTCGTTGAGCGCCGTCGTCAGACGCGCATGGATCTCCGGCATCCCCTGATGCACGGTAATCATGCTGGCATTCTTGTTGCCCAGCATGAATTCCAGCAGCCGGTATTGATGGCTTTGAAAGCCCGAGCTTTGCCCCAGATGCGGGCGGATGCGGCTGTAATCCGCCGGCGTCATGGTCGACAGCACGTCCCAGCCCTGGATCAGCTGCTGCTGGATGCGCGCTACCCGCGCGATCATCTTGAAGGCCGGCCCCAGATCATCCTGTTTGATCTGTTGCCGCGCCGCCGCCAACTCATGCAGGCACAGCTTCATCCACAGTTCCGACGATTGGTGGATGATGATGAACAACAGCTCATCATGCTCCCCCGACCGCGCATGCTGACAGGACAGCAGCGGCTCCAGCCCCAGATAGGCGCCATAGGACAGGTCGGGTGCCTGATGCACTCCCTCCTGGGACAGATCGACGGCATTGGGCTTCATGGAACCGGGCACCCCTGGGGATCAGTGTCGCCCGACCATTTCATCTGTAACGATTGCCGTCAATGGGGTTGGGGCGCCGGATCGGACGCCCCAACCGCCGCCCTCACTTCCCGTACCGCGCCACCACCGGCGCATAGACGTCCCAGACCTGACGGTCGCGCACCGACCGCAGCAGCTTCACATATTCGGCGTGGCTCCAGGCCAGCGGGGTGGCGCTGTTGGTGCCCTCACCCAGCTTGTAGCCCTTTGGCGACACGCCGACCCCGTCCCACACCTGTTCGGGGATCATCATGCCTTCATTGGCAAACTTCTCCATGGCCCGGACATAGGTCATGCGGATGCTGTCCAGTTCCGCCGCCGTCACGCCGCCGGGCTTGGCGCTGGCGCGTGCCAACTCATAATGGCCGCGCTCACCGGTGAAGATGGGCCAGACGCGCCCACGCTGCCCCACCCCCATGCCACCGGTCAGCTCACCGGTGCCGTAATTGCCACCATTACGGATATCCTCGCCATAGCCGTCATTGCCATACCGGCGCCAGCCGGGATATGTCGCTGGATCGCCCGCGAACGTGAACGCGTATTTCACGCGGAAATGGTCCGGGATCGACATATCGTCCAGCTCGCCCAGACTATCCACAATGCTCTCAGCATTGGGGGCGCGCACACCATAGCGGACCAGTTCCAGGAACCCGCCATCCAGATAGACATTCTCCGTCAGGCCCTGCTGCCCGTTGGCGGCATTGACGGGGCCCTTGTCGTTGGGATTGTCGTTCTGGTTGACGCGCAGGAAGTAGCGGCCATTGCCATAGCTGCCCTGGGTCGTGAACATCCGCGCCTCAATGGCGGCGTTGATGGCGTCCGCCGTGGCGCGATAGGTCTTGGCGTCGTCCCCGTGGCCCAGCTTGTCGGCAATCTCGGCGGCACTGATCAACCCTGCCACGATGGCGGCGGTGGTGGACGGCGAATGGCCCGGCTGTTCTTCCCAGCGTTCCTGCTGGCTGCTGGGCGGGGTGATGGTGGCCTTATTCCAATCCAGCCCGATCTTGCCGCCCTTGACCAGGAAATCCGCCGCCGGCTTCAACATGGCGGGGTACATGGCTTTCAGCGTCGCCTCATCCACGACGCCGGCCTGCCACAGCTTCCAGCCCAGCATGATGGGCATAGCCGTCTGGTCCAACTGCACACCGACCCATTCGATGGTACCATCGACATGGGTCTTTTGCAGGAACCAGCCATTGGCGCCCTTGTTGCCCTTGGTCTGGGCCGACACCTGCACCGTCGTCAGATAGTTGAAGGCGGCCAGCGGCGTATCCTTGTCGCCCAGCGCCAGCAGCGCCATGGCGCATTGATAGAAATCGCGCGGCCAGACGGCCTTGTACCCGGTGGCCAGCTTTTCGGTCGATACCGTATCGCCCCACGGTGCGGACAGGGACGCGATCAACGCGCCGGCATAGGTCTTGTCCTCCTGCGCCTTCAGCACCAGGGCCGAAACGAAGGCCAGGCTGCCGCCATCCGTCGCCATGGCGGCCAGATCCTTCAGCGGGGCTAGGCCGTTGATATAATCCTCCCAACCCACGGCATCGCCCTGGCCGTTGAACCTGGCCAGCGTAGCGGCATAGCCGGCCTTCAGGCTGGCATCGGCCACGGCAGTGGCGGTGGCCCGGTCGGCCCCGAAGGCCACGACCACATCATAGGTCGCTTCCTGCCCGGCGGACAGCGCCGGCAGCTCACCCGCCAGCGCGACATTGCCTTCCTTGGCCCCCGTCGTGTCATAAACGCTCAGCGCGCCCTCTTTGCGCAGCTGGCTCAACCCGTCCGACGCGCCGACAAAGCCGACGCTGGCCGTCACAAACGGCTTGTCCGCCTTGATGACCAGGCTGTGGCGGCCCTCCACGGCGTTCAGGGTGCCGCCGACCGTGTCGGCCCTGTCATTGCTGCCCGTGCCCGCCATCTGCGGATCGGCCAGCAGCACGGGCGTGATGCCGGTCTTCAGCGCGCGGA
>CALRNG020000031.1:0-13712 GCA_943369495.1 Rhizobium sp. Q54 | reverse complement strand
ATCAGCCTTCCCCCGCCGACAGCCGGTCCAGCAGCAGCGCTTCCGCATCCTCAAGCAGGTCGGCCAGCGCACCCGCGCCGCCCGGTTCAAGAGTGGCCAGACCCAGATCGGCCAGAGCCCGTTCCGGTAGCCGCGCCCTCAGCTGTGCGATATCGTCCAGCAGCGGCGCCAGGGCCTGTTCATCGTTCTTCAGGGCAGCCAGCACGGTGGCCAGCTCCGCCAACGCATCACCGGATGGCGCCGATCCCTGGGCCGGGTCGCGCGTTTCCACCAGAATGCGCTCAATCCAGATATCGCCGCCGGCCCGCACTGCCGCCTGCTCGGCTTCCGCCGACAGCCAGCCGGGATCGGCCTTCAGCCGGCGATGCAGGGGCGTGGCCCCCGTCAGGGTCAGGCGCACGGCAAGGGCGCGGTCACCGGCCTGCGCGCGTGCTTCACCCAAGGCCGTGGTGATCTGATCGGACAGGTCCCGCTCCCCCTCCGCCCTGCCCAGCGACACCGCCACCCGGACCCAGCGCACATCGTCCAGCATGACAGGTGCAGCGTCGAGGATGCGTCCACCCTCCACCGTCACCATGGTGGCGCCCTTGGGCCCCGTCTCATTGGCGTGGCGGCCCTGCAGGTTGCCCGGAAACACGATCCAGGGGTCGCGGTCGATCACGGCGCGCTCATGCACATGGCCCAGCGCCCAGTAATCATAGCCCTTGGCCTTCAGATCGGCGGGCGAGCAGGGGGCGTAACGGGCATGGGGCGGCCTTCCCTCCAGGGCCGTATGCAGCACACCGATATTCAGCAGACCCGCGACGGGGGCGGGATATGACGGCACCAGGTTGTCGGTGACATCACGGGTATGGAAGCTGCGCCCATGCAGCGCGACCCCCAGATCATCCAGCCGGAAACTCTGCGGCTTGCGGTGATCGAACACATGCACGTTCGGCGGCAGGGACAGCCGCTTGGTCATGGTGCTTTCAGCATCATGATTGCCGCGCAGCAGATAGACGGGAATGGCGACCCGTTCCAGCCGGGCCATCTGTTCGGCAAAGAACAGGCCCGTCATGAAATCGCGCCAATCGCCGTCATACAGATCACCGGCGATGATCAGGAACGCCACCTGTTCGTCGATGGCCAGATCGACGAGCCGGACCAGGGCCCGGCGCGTGGCGCCCACCAGCATCTCCGCCCGCTCTCCCGCCCGCGCCGCAAGGCCCAGCAGGGGACTGTCCAGATGAATATCGGCGGCGTGCAGGAAGCGCATGGGGGCGACCCGAAGAGGATGGGGCTAAAGCCTTACCCGTTCCAAGCCCCCCCGTGCAACGATGGATGGGATCAGCCGGCCCGCACCTGCGCCGCAAAGCGTGTCACTTCGCGTTCGGCCTCACCGGTGCCGTCGCGCACACCGGTGGCGCTTTCCAACGCCGCCGCCGCCGCCTCGGTCACGGCCATCACCTTGTCATTGATGCTCTGGATGGCGCGCGACGCCTCTTCCGTGCCGCGCGCCGCCTCGCTGACATTGCGGGCGATTTCCTGGGTGGCGGCGGTCTGCTGCTCCACCGCACCGGCAATGGCAGCGGCGGTTTCGTTGATGGCGCGGATGGTGCCGGCAATGCCGCCCATGGCCCGGGCCGCCTCTGCCGAACTGTCGCGGATGCCGCCCACCAGATCGGCGATCTCCTCCGTCGCGCGGGCCGTCTGGCTGGCCAAATTCTTCACCTCCGACGCTACGACGGCGAAGCCTTTGCCGGCCTCGCCTGCACGGGCTGCCTCGATGGTGGCATTCAGGGCCAACAGGTTGGTCTGGTTGGCAATGTCGCTGATCAGGTTGACGACGGCGCCGATCCGTTCCGCCGACTGGGTCAGCAGATCGACGGTGCCGGTAGCCGATCCGGCTTCCTGTGCAGCCCTGGACGCGACATTGGCCGACATCTGTACCTGTGTCCCGATCTCAGTGATGGAGGCGCGCAGCTGGTCGGCGGCGGCGGCCACCGTCTGCACATTGGAGGCGGCCTCGGTCACGGCACCAGCGCCGATGGCCGCGGTACGCTGGGTGTCGTCACAGTCGCCTGACATGCGGCGCGCCTCGTCCACCATGCGGGTGGCGGAGCGGCTGACACCGCGCAGCAGATCACCAACCTCCTGTTCGAAGCGCTGGGCCAGTTCCTGGCGGTCGCGGCGACGGTTGGCCTGCGCCTCCTCCTCGCGCTGCGCGGCATCGCTGCGAAGCTGCTCTGCCTGGGCCAGACCGTCGCGGAACGCTATCACCGCCTCTGCCATATGGCCGATCTCATCCTGGCGGTCGGCGCCGGGAACGGCGATGGTCAGATCGCCGCGCCGCATCGCGGCCATGGCATTGGTCAGGGCCAGAATGGGCCGCGCCACCCCATGGCCCAGCCAGGCGAAGGCGCCCGCTGCCAGAATGATCAGCAGCAGACTGACACCGGCCAGCAACAGCACGCTGTCGCGCAAGGCATTGTCCAGCACCGCCGAAGGCAGGGTGACAAGCAATGTCCATTGTTCGCGCATGCCATCGAACCGGATGGGATTGGCGACAATGATGCGCGACTGGCCGTCCAGCCTGACGGTACCCCAGACCATATGGCCGCCTTTCCGGGCCCGATCCACAAGGTCTGACAGCTCACCCTTTTCCAAGGGCTTGTTCAGGCTGGTGGTGGCCGGGTGAACCACCCAATGGTCATTGTGCGCCAGCAGGCGGACATCACCCTGACCCAGCGGGTGGAAGCTGGCGAACTGGTTCTGCAATGCCGTCAGGGCCAGATCGGTGGTGGTCACCCCCACCACCTTGCCATCGCGGCGCAGAGGGGTGGAGACGGTGACCAGCAAGGCCTCCTTCCCCTCAATCGGATAGAGATAGGGGATTGTCAGCAGGGTGCGGTTCAGGCGGATCGGGTCCAGATACCATTCCTGGATCCCGGCCTCGACCGTCATGACCAGGGGCTCAATCCCCACCGTGCCATCGGACTTGTTGAAGTAATAAGGGACGAAACGCCCCGTTGCGTCCGTACCCGGTACGCCCTTGCCGGCAGCGTCATTGCCGTCGAAGCCATTGGGCTCAAACGCCACCGTGACGCCCAGGATGCGCGGATTGCTGCGCACCATCTCCATGGTCTGGGCGGAGACCATGTCACGACTGAAACCCTTGATCCTCAACCCGGCTTCCATCGCGGCATTGATATTCACAGCATTGCGGGCCGCGCGTTCGACAATGTCGGTAGCCACCAGCGTATATTGGACCGATGCCTCCCGAAGCATCGTGTCAATGCTGTTCTTGGTGGATCGGTGCGCCAGCAGCACCTCTGTCGCCGTCAAGGTCAGGCCCAGCAGCAGGCACAGGGCAATGCCAGAGATAACCAGCTTTGCCTTTAGAGAGGATCGGATAATGGAGATCATGACGGAAACCTTTGAAACACGACGTGACCAGACAGCGCGCAGCACAAATCCCACCAGGCGATGACCTTGGCTAGCAATAGCAACGGATTTAGCGGATAATTAACCAAATAATAGAAATTTCACTACCCGGAAATCATCGTATTTTGGTTTCAATTGTTTCAATATTCTGTATATTGCAAACTTTACTACTGATACATACGATTGTTTCGAAACAATCCAACGCCGACCGCGATGCAGGCTCATTCGCGCAGGTTGCGGGGCTGCATGAGGGCACTGTTTAATTCTGCAACGATAATTGCATATCTCCACATGCATTATGCAGTTTTGCAGAATACAATATGCCCATGGAGGGGGTGCACCCACCCGAAAGGCCCGGAATCCCTCAACTTCCAGGCAGTGCCACACACTGGCACGAAGGCTGCAATCCTAGGTTCTCATGAAGGCCACAACGCCTCACAAGATCGAACCGATGGAGCCCACAATGACCAAGTTCTTCGCCAAGACCGCCGCCGCCGCCCTGATCGCCGCCGCCGCCGTCTCCCCCGCCCTGGCCCAGAACGCATCCGGCACCATCCAGCTCAAGGGCAATGTCGCGCTCTCCTGCACTATCGCCGTCCAAGACCTGAACCAGTCCCTGGCGCTCAAGGCCGGTGAGACCGCCAAGACCGTCGGTTCCGTCACCGAGACCTGCAATTCCGGCTCCGGCTACAAGATCACCCTGGCGTCCGCGAACGCCGGCAAGCTGAAGTCCGGTAACTTCACCATCAACTATACCGTCAGCTACGACAGCGGCACCGCCGCCGCCCTGACCGCCGCCATGGTCGTCGACCGCGCCACCGCCCAGTTCGGCAAGAAGTCCGACCTGAAGGTCACTGTCCCCGCCTCTGACCAGTATATCGCCGGCGACTATGCCGACACCGTCACCGTCACCATCGCCGCAAAGTAAGTGGTTGGTTCGACAAAAACCCCGCCCGGTTTCCCTGGCGGGATTTTTGCTTTTGCGGCGGCTCTGGTTTGGGGTGCTTTCCTCACCCCGCCCGGATCTGTGCCACGAAACTGCCCACCTCCCGGTCGGCCACGCCGGCGCTGTCGCGGACCTGGGCGGCATTGTCGAGTGCCATGACGGCGGCCTCCGTCACGGCCAGGACCTTGTCGGCGATGCCCTGGATGGCGCGCGACGCCTCGTCGGTGCCGTGCGCGGCCTCATGGACATTGCGGGCGATTTCCTGGGTGGCGGCGGTCTGTTCCTCCACGGCACCGGCAATGGCGGTGGCGGTTTCATTAATGGTGCGGATGGTGGTGGCGATGCCCCCCATGGCCTTGGCCGCCTCCGCCGACGAACCCCGGATGGAGGCGACCAGTTCGGCGATCTCGTCGGTGGCCTTGGCGGTCTGGGTCGCGAGGTTCTTTACCTCCGACGCCACGACGGCAAAGCCCTTGCCGGCTTCCCCCGCCCGTGCCGCCTCAATGGTGGCGTTCAGCGCCAGCAGGTTGGTCTGGCTGGCAATATCGCTGATCAGGTTGACGACGGCACCGATCCGGTCGGCCGACTGGTTAAGGGCATCGACAGTACCGGTGGCATTTCCCGCCTCTTCCGCCGCGCGCGAGGCGATGCTGGCGGACATCTGCACCTGCGAGCCGATTTCGGCGATGGAGGCGCGCAGCTGTTCGGCCGCCGCTGCCACCGTCTGCACATTGCTGGCGGCCTCCGTCACAGCTGACGCGCCCAGTGCGGTACTTTGCTGGGTATCGGCGCAGTCGGTGGACATCAACTGCGCCATTTCCACCATCTGTTCAGCACTTTGTGACACCCCGCGCAGCAGGGCGCCCACTTCGCATTCAAACCGGTCGGCCAGGGCCAGACGGTCGGATTTCAGCTTGGCTTCGGCTTCCGCATCCTTGCGTTCCGCCTCCGCCCGCAGCCTGTCGGCCTCGGCCAGCCCATCGCGGAACGCCACGACGGCTTCGGCCATGCGCCCGATCTCGTCCACCCGGTCGGTGCCGGGGATGGGGGAGGTCAGGTCCCCGCGCCGCACACGGACCATGGCGTCGGTCAGGGCCAGGACGGGCCGCGCCAAGCTGTTGCCCATCAGGACGAACAATCCGGCGCCCAAGGCGATCAGAATGGCAGCGATGATGGCGAGCGTGGTGACAGAGCGGGTCAGCGCGGTGCTGATCACGCTGGTGGGGACGGTGGTCAGCAGGACCCATTGTTCCTGCACACCGTCAAACTTGATCGGCGTAGCGAAGACCAGCCGTTCGGTACCTTCCAGCGTGAAGGTGGCATAGGTGGCGCGCCCGGCCTTCTGCGCCTGGGCCACCAGATCCGCCAACGGACCCTTGGCCAACGGCTTGTTCAACTGTGCCGCGTCGGGGTGAACCACCCAGTTGCCATTCTGCGCCAGCAGCCGGACATCACCCGTGTCCAGCGGACGGAAGGCGGCGAACTGCTGTTGCAGCGCGGTCAGCGCCATGTCGGTGGTGACGATGCCGATGGCCTTGCCATCCCGCGCTATCGGGGTGCTGACGGTGACCATCAGCACTTCCTTGCCCTCAATCGGGTAGGGATAAGGTGCGGTCAGCATGGTGCGGTTGGCGGCGAGAGGGTCCAGGTACCATTCCTTGATCCCCGCCTCCACCGTCATTACCAGGGCCTCAATCCCCACGGTGCCGTCGGATTTACGGAAGAAATAGGGGACGAAACGGCCATTGGCGTCTGCGCCGAGAAAGCCCTGGCCGCCCGCGTCATTGCCATCGAAGCCGTTGGGCTCGAACGCGACGGTAACGCCCACGATATCCGGATTGGCGGCGACGGCGGCGCTGGCCTGCTGGGAAACCATTTCCCGCGAATAGCCCTTGGTCTTCAACCCGCCTTCCGTCTGGGCATCGATGATGCGGGCATTGTCGATGGCGTTTTCGACCAGATCGGCGGCGATCAGGGCGAAGCCCGTGGTCGCTTCGTTCAAGGCCATGCGGACCTGTTCACCCGTGGTCCGCTGCACCTGCATGGCCGCACCGACGGTCAGGGCCAAGCCCAGTCCCAGGCACAGCCCCACCCCTGACAGGACGAGACGGGTTTTTACCGAGGAACGAAGCGACAGGATCATGGGCCTTTTTCCTTGTCGTTTTGGGGACGCTGGTTGCGTCCGTGTGCTTTCAGAGACTTTATCTTGGGACTGTTTGATGTCTGTTTTGTTCCAGTCCTTTGACGGTGCGGCACATTTTGCCTTTTGGCCATGGTCTTTCGGACAGGTCCGGAAGGATAGGGCGCTGGTTTTTGTCCAGGAGTCACTTCCATGCCACATTCGGGAAGGTGTCATGCCCGGCACGGACACGAACGTGCCCTTGCGCGCCTTTCACGGGCGCGGTAAGACCGGAACATCGATGGTTCCCCGCAAGGGGTGAAAAGGGAACATGGTGCGGCGCCGCAAGGTGTCAATGCCATGGCTGCCCCCGCAACTGTAAGCGGCGAGTACTGCCCGACATGGCCACTGGGAAACTGGGAAGGCCGGGTACGTGCGATGACCCGTGAGCCAGGAGACCTGCCATCGGCAATGCGTCGCGCGGCCATTGGGCGGGGTGCCCTGATGGGACGGTTCACCGTTTCGCGCTGGCGCTTCGGAAGGAGTGCGCGGGTGAACCGGTTCGATGCCAGGCCCCCCTGGGGCTTTCACAGGACCAGAATATCAAGATGACGCCAGACGTGTCCCTGCAAGGGGACGCGGCGGCTGTCCCTTATCTGCGCATCACCCCCGAATTCGTCATGGAAACGAAACGGAGTGATGAAGTGAGCCGAGTATTCTATTTCCGCGCTGCCCTGCTGGGTGCCGCGGCCAGCCTGACCGCATCCGCCGCCCTGGCGGAGCCGACCCAGGTCGCCGAAATCATCGTGTCCGCCAACAAGGTGCCCACCGCACAGGAACGCGTGGGCAGCAGCGTCAGCATCATCGACAGCGCCGAGATCGAACGTCGGCAGCAGGTGCAGGCACTCGACCTGCTGAAGCGCGTGCCGGGCGTGTCCATCTCCCGCAATGGTGGGCTGGGCAGCACCTCGACCGTCCGCCTGCGCGGGTCGGAAAGCGGCATGGTCAAGGTGCTGATCGACGGGGTTGAGGTGAATGACGCCTCGGGCGCCAATAATGAGTTCGATTTCAACAGCCTGCTGACCGGCGATATCGAGAAGATCGAGGTGCTGAAAGGCCCGCAGAGCGCGCTGTATGGCAATGACGCCATGGGCGGCGTCATCAATGTCATCACGCAGCGCGGCGAAGGCGAGACCAAGATCCGTGGCACGCTGGAAGCCGGCGCCTATGGCACCTTCCGGCAGCAGGCCAGCCTGACGGGCGGCACGCAGCAGGTGGATTACGCCCTGTCGGCGGCCAACCTGCACACCGACGGTTTTTCCCGCACCTTCGCGGGCAATGAAAAGGACGGTACCGATGCGCGGTCGGTCAGCGGTCGGGTGGGCTTGAAGGCGTCCGACATCCTGCGCTTTGACCTGAATGCCGGCTGGTCCTGGCTGGACACCGAGTTTGATCCGTTCGGCGCCGATGGGGCCTCGGCCCAGGAAAAGGAAAGCTGGCAGGTGCGGGGTGCCGGCACGCTCAGCCTGCTGGAGGGCGCGTTTGAGAATGTGCTGGCGGCCAGCTACGCCAGCACCGATCGCGACTTTGACGAGCCCACGGGCTTCTACCGCTTCTCCACTTTCGACAGCCGGCGCAAGGCCCTGGACTACCAGGGCAACCTGCGTCTGCGCGATGCCGACATCGCCACCATCGGCCTGTCGGTCGATGAAGAAGATGGCAAGACCACCAATACGGTCGGCACCGCCACCACCACCGGCCTGGATGACAGCGTCACCACCAAGTCGGCCTTTGTGCAGTATCAAGCGGCCGTCACCAGTGACCTGACCCTGACGCTGGGTGGCCGCGTCGATGATCATGAACAGTTCGGGACCGAGGGCACCTGGCGCGCCACGGGTGCCTATCAGGTGCCGGCCACCGGCACCGTGCTGCGCGCCAGCTATGGCACGGCCAACAAGGCCCCGACGCTGTATCAGCTGTACGACCCGTTCTATGGCAATCAGAAGCTGATGGCTGAGGATGGCAAGGGTGCCGATATCGGGTTTGAGCAGAAGCTGTTGGATGGCCGCGTCGGTTTCGGCGCCAGCCTGTTCCGCAACGTCTATACGAACATGATCGGCTTCTCCAACGGCTATATCAACGTGGCCCGCGCCCGCACCAAGGGCGTGGAACTGACGTTCGAGGCGACGCCGGTGGAAACGGTTCTGATCCAGGCCAACTATACCTACCTGGAGGCCAAGGACCGGGTCACGGGCCGCGATCTGCCGCGCCGTCCGCAGGACACGCTCAACGCCTCGGTTGATTGGACCGTCATGGCGGGTGTCGATCTGGGGGCGGCCCTGCGCCATGTCGGCAAGCAGCGCGACACGGCGTCGGCCACCTCTCCCATCCTGGACAGTTACACCACCGTCGATGTCACGGCGCGCTGGGCAGTGCTGGACAATGTCAGCCTGTTCGGGCGGGTGGAGAACCTGTTCGATGAGGATTACCAGGAGGTTCGCACCTATCGTGCGCCGGGCCGGTCGGCCTTTGGCGGCGTGACGGTGACCTTCTGATGCGGGCCGGCGTCGCCCTTCTGGTGGCGGCCTTGACGGCGCTTCCCACGGGGGCGGCGCCGGACCTGCATCCTGCTGGCCGCGTCGTCTCCCTGTCGCTTTGCGCGGATCAGTTCCTGTTGGCGCTCGACGCGCAGGCGCAGATTGCTGGCCTGACCCGGCTGGCGGGGGATACCCACCTGTCGCCCTATGCCGACCGGGCCGCGGGCCTGCCCATCCATGACGGGACAGCGGAAAGCGTGTTGATGCTGAAACCCGATCTGGTCATTGCCGGTGGCTATGCCAGGGCGCAGACGGTGGGGATGCTGGAACGGCTGGGCGTACCCATCCTGCGGCTGAAAACGCCGCAGACCCTGGCCGATATCCCGCCGCAGGTCGAACAGGTGGCCGATGCCCTGGGCCAGGGGGAGCAGGGGCGAGCTTTGGCCCAGCAGTTGCGGGCCAAACTGTCGGAACCGGTGGCCGGCGTGCGGCCCACAGCGGCGCTCTACCGCCCTGGCGGGGAAGTGCCGGGATCGCGCGGTATCGTCAACGACATGATGAAGGCGGCAGGTCTGGAGAATATCGGCGGCAAACTGTCGGGCCGGCCCAATGGCCGCGTGGCGGTGGAAACATTGCTGCTGAACCCGCCCGACCTGCTGGTGCTGGACAGCGTCCGCCCCGACCGGCCCGGTGTCGGCCAGTCAGTGATGGATCACCCGGCCCTGGCGGCGGCGCGGGGCGAAATGGCCGTCGCATCCTTCCCCATTGCTTGGTGGCTGTGCGCCACTCCAGCATCGATCGAAGGGGTGGAGCGGCTGGCCGAGGTGGCGGGAAGGGCGTTGGGGGTGGGGCGATGAAGGTGGCATCTTTTCCAGCGTCATCCCCGCGAAAGCGGGGACCCAGCGTAAGGCGCGGTCAGCGCCGATATGAGTCATGTCGCAGCTATCGCTGCTCTCGCTGGGTCCCCGCTTTCGCGGGGATGACGGTAGGAGTAGCCGAAGCCTCAGGAGATGCCGCATGACTGTTGCAGCACAACCGGCATTCACCCCGACCTTTCGTGTCCTGACCTTCCTCCTGATCCTGTTCCCCCTCCTGCTGGCGGCCAGCTTCCTGATCGGTCCGGCAGACGTGCCGGCAGGCGACCTGCTGTCGGGCCTGTTCAGCGGCTACGGCAGCCCCGCCTCCCTGATCGCCCTTGAAATCCGCCTGCCGCGCGCCCTGCTGGGGGCGCTGGTCGGGGCGGGGCTGGGGATGGCGGGGGCGGCGTTGCAGGGCTATCTGCGCAACCCGCTGGCCGAACCGTCGCTGATCGGGGCGTCATCATCGGCCTCCCTGGGCGCGGTGCTGGCCATCTATTTCGGACTGTCGGCGACCGCACCCCTGGCCTTGCCGGTGGCGGGGATGCTGGGGGCAGCGCTGGCCATGCTGCTGATCCAGGGGCTGGCGGGGCGCGATGCCTCGGTCCTGATGTTGATCCTGGCCGGGCTGGCGGTGCAGACCCTGGCGGGGTCGCTGACCTCGCTGGCCCTCAACCTCGCCCCCAATCCGCATGCGGCGCTGGAGATCGCCTTCTGGCTGCTGGGCAGCCTGACCGACCGCACCAATGACCATCTGCTGATGTCGGCGCCCTTCATCATTGCCGGCATCCTGGTGCTGGGCGGATCGGGCCGGGCGCTGGACGCGCTGGGCTTAGGCGAACGGACGGCGGGCAGCATGGGCGTGGACCTGAACCGTTTACGCTGGCGCATCATCATCGGCACGGTTCTGTCGGTGGGCGCGGCAGTGGCAGTGACGGGCAGCATCGGCTTTGTCGGGCTGGTGGTGCCGCACCTGCTGCGCCGGGTCACGGGGAACCAGCCGTCACGGCTGCTCTGGCCCTCGGCCTTGGCCGGCGCGTGCCTGCTGCTGGCCGCCGACATCCTGGTGCGGCTATTGCCCACCAATGATGAGCTGAAACTGGGTGTGGTCACCGGCCTGATCGGCGCGCCCTTCTTCTTTCACCTGCTGCTGAAAACCAGGGAGCGGATGCGATGAGCCTGCTGTCAGCCCGCAATATCCGGTTCGCGCGTGGGGGCCGGCCCATCCTGGATGGGGTGGACCTGTCGGTGGGGGCGGGGGAATGTGTTGGCCTGATCGGGCCGAACGGCGCCGGTAAATCGACCCTGCTATCCGTGATGGCCGGCCTGTTGAAGGCGGACGGTGCGGTCACTCTGGATGACAGGCCGCTGGAGCACTGGAAGCGGGCCGATCGGGCGCGGCGCATCGGCTTTCTGGAGCAGGGGGCGACCTGCCATTGGCCCCTGACGGTGGAGCGGGTAGTGACGCTGGGCCGCCTGCCGCATGCCAGCCCGTGGGGTGGCGAGGCGGAGGCCGACCGCGCCGCCATTGCCCGCGCCATGCAACAGTGCGACGTCACACACTTCGCCGAACGGAGTGTGACAAGCCTGTCGGGTGGGGAGCGGGCGCGGGTCATGCTGGCACGCGCGCTGGCCGGCGATCCCGCCATCCTGCTGGCCGATGAGCCGGCGGCGGGCCTGGACCCGTATCATCAGTTGCAGGTGATGGAACTGCTGGCCGGGCTGGCGGCGGGGGGCATGGCCGTGGTGGTCGTATTGCATGACCTGACGCTGGCGCTCCGGCACTGCACGCGCCTGTGCCTGCTGGATGAGGCGGGGAAGGTCGCGGCGGATACGGCACCCGCTGACCTTCTGGACAGCGGCGCCCTGGGCCGGGTCTATGGCATCGAACTGCTGCGCGGTGGGCATGAAGGGGCGCCGTTTGCTCTACCCTGGCGGCGGCTGCGGTCGGAGATGCGGGCATGAACGGTTTGACGCTGATCCTGGGCGGCGCGCGGTCGGGCAAAAGCCGCAAGGCGGAAGAGTTGGTGACGGTGCTGCCGCGGCCCTGGATCTATATCGCGACGGCCCAGGCCTTCGATGCCGAGATGCAGGACCGTATCCGGGTGCATCAGGGTGGCCGGGCCGAGGGCTGGGTGACCGTGGAGGAGCCGCTGGATCTGGTGGCGGCCTTGAACCGGGCCAATGCCACGGGCCGGCCCGTGCTGGTCGACTGCCTGACCCTGTGGCTGACCAATATCATGCTGGCTGGGCGGGACGTGGAGAGGGAGGCGGCACGGCTTCTCGACCTGCTGCCCCGCCTGACGGTGCCGGCGGTGCTGGTCGGCAATGAGGTGGGGCTGGGCATTGTGCCCGACAACCGTCTGTCGCGCCTGTTCCGCGACCATGCGGGCCGGCTGCATCAGGACATCGCGCGCATCGCCGACAACGTGCTGTTCATGGCCGCCGGCTTGCCGATGCAGTTGAAATGACACCAGCGGTCACGGCTGTGACCGCTGGTACGGCGGCGACTGCCGCCGCGCCGAACGAGCGGCGTAGCCAAGCCCACGGATGTGGGCGCCGGCGACTGAGGAATATGAAGAAGGGAACAATAATGGAAGCCGTTGTTACGCCGGAAGAGGCAGAACGCCACAAGGCCAAGATGCAGAAGCGTAAGGAACTGATGGATCGGCGCGTTGCCGAACGGCAGAGCGAGAAAGGCCTGCTGATGGTCCATACGGGGCCGGGCAAGGGCAAGTCCACGGCAGCACTGGGCCTGATGATGCGGGCGGCGGGCCATGGCTTCCGCGTCGGTTTCATCCAGTTCATCAAGGGGACCTGGGCCACGGGCGAACAGGTGGCGCTGGAACGGTTTGATGACCTGATCGACCATCATGTGATGGGGGAGGGCTTCACCTGGGAAACCCAGGACAAGGAACGCGACATTCAGGCCGCTGGTCGCGCCTGGGACCAGGCGCGTGCCATGATGCAGGATCAGCGCTATCGTCTCATCGTGCTGGACGAGATGAACATCGCCCTGCGCTATGGCTATCTGGATATGGAGGAGGTGGTGGCGACCCTGGTGTCACGCCGGCCCGACCTGCATGTGCTGGTCACGGGCCGCAATGCCAGCCCGCTGCTGATGGACGCCGCCGATCTGGTGACGGAGTTCCAGTCGGTGAAGCACCCGTTCAATGCCGGGATCAAGGCCCAGGCCGGGATCGAATTCTGATGGCGACGCGGCCCCGCGCCCTGATGATCCAGGGGACCGGATCGGATGTCGGCAAGTCGCTGCTGGTGGCGTCGCTGGCCCGCGCCTTTGCCAACCGGGGCCTGTCGGTGCGGCCCTTCAAGCCGCAGAACATGTCCAACAATGCCGCCGTCACGGCGGATGGGGGGGAGATCGGGCGGGCGCAGGCGCTGCAGGCGCGTGCCGCGCGGGTGGTCCCCACTGTCCATATGAACCCCGTGCTGCTGAAACCGCAGAGCGATACGGGTGCGCAGGTGGTGGTGCAGGGCCGCATGATGGGCACCGCCGAGGCTTCGGAATATCAGCAGCGTAAGGGCACGCTGCTGACCGCCGTTCTGGACAGTTTCGGTCGGCTGGGGCAGGGGGCCGACCTGATTCTGGTGGAAGGGGCGGGCAGCCCGGCGGAGACCAATCTGCGGGCCCGCGACATTGCCAATATGGGCTTCGCGCTGGCGGCCGACGTGCCCGTCATCCTGGCTGGCGATATTGACCGGGGCGGGGTGATCGCCAGTATCGTGGGCACGCACACTGTCCTGGACCATGCCGACCGGGCCGCTATCAAGGGCTTTATCATCAACAAGTTCCGGGGCGATGTCCTGCT
>CALRNG020000030.1:0-13793 GCA_943369495.1 Rhizobium sp. Q54 | reverse complement strand
GCCAGGGCGCGGCCTAGAACCGCCTCCAGATGTCGGCGGTTGGACAGTTCGGTCAGCGGGTCGATCTGGCTGACGGTCTGCACCTCCTGCCGCACCCGCATATTGACCGACAGCATCAGGCCATAGACCCAGCCAAGGCCGCACAGCGCCACGAAGGTGAAGATCAGGCTGTTGAGTTCGTAATAGGGGAAGCGCTCGCCGTCGGCCAGGGTCAGGGCCACCAGCCAGCGCCAGGATGCCGCCGCCGCCATCAACAGCATGAAGCCGGCTGCCATGCCATGCACCACCCGCTCATAGGGGGCGGTCCGCCACATCATGGTCACGGCGGTACCGGTCAGGCAGAGAGCGCAGATCGCGTCATGCCAGAGATAGCGGCGCGTCACCATTTCCCGGTTCAGCATGGAAATGGCCACGACCATCAGCACCGCAGCCAGTACCAGCAGGCGCCGGCTCTCAGCCCGGCCGAAGCCGCGAAAGCGCAGGGCGCCCTCCAGCATCAAGATCATTGAGGCGAGGTTGAGCGAGTTGTTGAGCACCGTGTTAAAGGGGCCGCGCATCACCCCCTGGATGGCGATCACCGACAGCACCCAGGCGCCGACATGCAGCGTCTGCGACAGGCTCCACACATCCAGGCCAGTAACTTTCGGGTTGATACGCCATACCACGATCAGGGCAAGCGTATTGATGACGGCCAACGCCGCCACCACCATCGACATCACGAAGAAATCAACCCCAGGCATTGCCCCGTCCGCCTGTATACATTGCCCCTCGTTAACCATATGGCGCAAAGGCACCGCCGCCAAGCCGGTACCCCTATCCGTCAGGATGGGGTCTGGTCGGGCAGTTCCGTCGTCATGGCCGGTGTCGCGGACGGCAGGTCGGGTTCGTGCCGGCGCCGCTTGTCGGCATACATGATCGCGTCGGCCTGGCGCAGCAGATCCTCCGGTGTCTCCCCATGCAGGGGGGCCAGGGCTGTGCCCATGCTTACCTTGATGTCGATGACGGTAGGCTCCAGTGGCAGCGGACCCTCCACCGCCCTGCGCAACCGGCGGGCGACGGCGTCCAGCGCTGTTGGCTCTTCCAGTCCGGGCAACAGCACCACGAATTCATCGCCGCCGATACGGGCCGCCAGATCCTGGGTCCGCAGATCCTGACGCAACCGGTCGGCTACAGCCGTCAGTACGGCATCGCCAACAGCATGGCCCCAGCGGTCATTGATGGGCTTGAACCGGTCAAGGTCGAAATAGACCAGACCCAGAAGGCCGCCCGTCCGCGACCGCCGGGCCAGTGCGCGCGACAGTTCCTGTTCCAGGGCCCGGCGGTTATCCAGCCTGGTCAGCGGGTCGATCAGCCCGGTCAGGATCACCTGCCGCTTCGCCTCGGCATTGATGGACAGGATCAGGCCATACAATGTGCCCAGGCAGCACATGGCGACGCCACCGAACAGGATGAAATTGAAGGATCGGGTGCCCAAATCGGTCCATCCCTGCATGATGGCCCCCGCCAATCCCCAGCGCGCCAGATAGATCACCCCATGCGCGAGCAGGTAGAAGGCGGCCATGCCATGGGCCAGCCGCTGATGCGGATCCATGCGCCAGAGCATGCCCGCCGCCGTACCGGACAGCAGGAGGGCCGCCACCGCGTCATGGAACAGATAGCGGGCGATATCATCGCTGCGGTTCACAAAGGATAGGGTGATGATAATGACCATGATCAGCAGCATCCAGGGCAAGCGCGCCCGCGCCTGGCCGATACTCCGGAACCGCAGCGTACCCTCCAGCAGCAGCAGCATGCCACCCAGGTTCACGCTGTTATTATAGGCGGTGAAAAACGGATCGTTCAGGACGCCGATATTCACGAACAGGCTGGGCAGCCACGCGGCCATGAAGGCAAACTGCGCGGCCACCCACAGGCGAAGGCCGGGTATGCCGGAATGGATGCGCCAGACAATGACAATGGCGATGGTGTTGATCAGGGCCACAGCCCCGATAAGCGTGGACAGGGTGAAGAATTGCTGTGTGGTCATGCCCCCCGCCGGCATCTTCGTCCGGTTATACGGTCGAATTCAGTATAGGCAAGCAACCGGCGATGTCATGGACAAATCGGGACCCGCGCAAACAAAAAGCCCCGCTTTGACAGCGGGGCTTTTGCTTGGCAAGCACTGAACAATGCCGTCGCGATCAGCCGCGTGACTGTTGCGGCGGCGGCATGGTGGTGCGGTAGGCCGGAAACGGGATCGGGCGCAGCTCTTCCTTGCGGCTGGCCGAAATCTCGATCTCCATGCGGGCAATGACCTTGCGCAGCTCATGCAGCGCGTCGGTCAGGCCCTGCACACCGCTACCCGTCTGGCCCTTCCAGGCCTTGTAGGCTTCGGCGCAGGCCTTAGAGGCCGCATCCATACGCTCATCAGCGGGCACGGTCGGCGTTTCCGCCGCTTCCAGACGCGCTGGGTTGCGCTGCTGCTGGCGATAGGGGTAGGCGACGTCGATCGGCCCTTCGCTCAGGTTCACATCGACCGGTGCGCGTTCCACCCGGGCCTCGCCGCCCTGGGGGCGGTCAAAGTCGCGGGGCGGGCGGGCCTCAAGGCGATCACGGCCCAGACGCTCGCCACCGAACCGTTCCCGCTGCGGGCCGGGCTGGCCTCCCTGCGGGAAACGCGGCACATGGCCCGGGCGGCGGTCGCCATTCTGGTTGCGCTCCGGACCACGGTCGCCACGGTCGCCGCGATCCTGAAGACGGTCACCACGGTCCTGGCGCGGTTCGCCCCGGAACTCACCCCGGTCGGGACGGCCCTCGCGGCCCTCCTGCGGGAAACGCTCTGCACGTTCCGGGCGGTCCGGACGCTCAGCCCGGTCGGGGCGGCCTTCGCGGCCCTCCCGCGGCGGGCGATTGTCACGGCTCTCGAACCGGCGCGGGGCGACATCGCCCACCCGGCCGCTGTCATGATGAAAAGGAGATTCACGAGTCGGCTCAACCGGCGCATCGGTTGCGGCGGGTGCCACCGGTGCGGGCGCCACGTCCGTTGCCGGGGCCGGTGCGGCCACGAGCGCTGCCGGTTCGGCGTCAGGGGCCGGTGCGGCGGCGCGTGGCGCGCGACGCGGGCGTGCCGGTTCGGCTGCGGCGGGGGCTTCCGGTGCCGGGGCAGCAACAACCGCCACGGGGGCCACCGGGGCCGGTGCGGCTTCGCCCGTGCCCTCATCGACTTCGCTGGTCAGGCCGGCGGCCTCCGCCTTGCGGACGATGTAGGAGATGGCACTGGGCGTGCAGTCGAATTCGCGCGCGATAGCGGACAGGGTTGCCCCCGCCTTGTAACGCTCAAGAATTCGTGGCCAAGCGGATTGCGGAATTCTGCCCCGACGCTTCGGGGAGTCCGCATCACCTTCATTTTCGGCGTTCAAGATATCACTCGGTTGCCAGAGAGGCTCATGCGTCATGCAGCGGGTTCACATTCTGGGACAGACCCGCCGCATGTAATGGATGTTGCAGGGGCCAGGAAGGCCACGGCATGCCAAACGCAAGGGGACTGCCAGGATTTGTGAAACCAGATATGGGGGAATTGCCCGAGAATTGAAAGAGAAACTGCGACTGTGCTGTAAAAAATCGCGGCAGGGTGCTCTTGCCGTCATGGCCGGCAGACGGGACCGGATCGGATTGGTAATGAAATCACAGGCCCGGATGACGGGCGCCACTTGCGGGGGGCGGCGGCTTGGGGCACAGTCGCCGCCATCCAACCCATTGCCATCGGACCTTATCCGCATGCCGTCCTTTCGTCAGGCCGTCCGCGCCATTGGCGCCTCCGCCCTTGCCATCATGCTCGCCACGGGTCCGGCTCTGGCCGCCCCGGCGTCGAAGGGGCCTTGCTATTCGGTTCCCGAATTCGCCGCCGAGCAGGGTATCCGCCTGCATACCGAACTGATGGTGATCGGTCTCACCTGTCAGCATCTGGACGTGCCGGGACAGATGAGCCTGTTCAATCAGTACAAGCAGTTCACCTTGAAGCATCAGGCCCGCATTCAGGAGTGGGAGAAGAACCTGGTCGCTTATTACAAGCGGACCACCAAGGGCAATGCCACGCGGGGCTTTGACAGTTTCCGCACCCGTCTGGCCAATGAAACCTCACAGCGCGCCATCGCCCTGACCACGCCTGTCTTCTGTGGCACGCATGCGCCGCTGGTGGCCCAGGCCATGGCGGCCAGCCTTGCCGAGATTGAGCGGGGCCTTCAGCCCGATGCCGAAGGCGTGCGCATTGCCAATGCCCCGCGCTGTGACAAACCGGCGCCAACCGTCCTGATGGCCGATGCCGCCGCCGCCAACGCGACCCCGCCGCGCGCCCCGTCCACCGGCACGTCGGGTGCCGCCGCCGGGGCCAAGACCAAGGCGAAATCCAAGCCCGAATAATACCAACCTCCCTTGATCGTGACCGATCAAGGGAGGTTTCGTGTTCCCTCAGGCGCCGGGCGCCGCCATCCGGCGGCTTGGCTGACGGCGCATGGGCGCCGGGCCTGCGGTCGCCGGCCTCCAAACCGCCAAGGGTCAAACCCTCGGCGGTTTGGTATAAGCGTTTACGGGGCGGGATCAGGGTCGGCTGAACAGCCAGACCCCATCCTCCCGTCGCTGCCGTGACAGCCGGTTCTGGCGCTCCAGATGATTGAGATGGGCCAGCGCCTCGCCTGCCGCGAAACTCATCTGATGGGTGTCCAGGGTGCGCTTGAACATCAGTCGGGTGATCTCGGCGATGGTGCGCGGTCCTTGCGCACAGAAGCCCACCGCCTCGTCCAGCCTCTCCGCGTGATGGCAGATCAGTTCATCGATGCGTCCCCGCAGGTCGCTGAAGGGGGCGCCATGTGAGGGCAGGACCAGGGTATCGGTCGGCAAGGCGCGCAGCCGGCCCAGCCCGCCCAGGAATTCCGCCAGCGGGTCGGCGAAAGGTTCTGCCGGCCAGACGCTGACATTCGGGCTGATGCGCGGCAGCACCATGTCACCCGCGATGAGAATGTCACCGTCGGCGCTGTACAGACAGGCATGCTCAGGTGAATGCCCGCCGGAGGTCATGATGGTCCAGTCCCGGTCACCGATCCGCAGCCGGTCACCATCTGCCATCCGGTCGAAGCGGGCGGGCACCATGGGCACACCGCGCGCATAGGCGTTCCCGCGCACCGTCAAGGCTGTCAGCATGTCCGGCTCCAGCCCCATGCTGGTGTAGAACTGGCGGCCAGCCTCGGCGATCTCTTCGGAATTATCCAGGCTCAGCATGCGGGCCAGCAGCCACTCCGTCCGGGTCATGCGCAGCGGCGCCCCGAACCGCTGGCACAGCCAGTCGGCAAGGCCGATATGGTCGGGGTGGAAATGCGTGACGATCACCTGGCGAACGGGCAGCCCCTGCATCAAGTCCGTCGCCACACTATCCCACAGGCCGCGTGTCAGGCTGCTGGCCACGCCGGTATCGATCAGGGTCCAGCCGGGACTGCCATCGGGCATCCGGTCTTCCAGCAGCCACACATTGATATGATTGAGCTGGAACGGCAGGGGCAGGCAAAGCCCATGGATTCCAGGGGCGACCAGGGTGATCTGCGGGGCCGGGGCGGTCACGGGATGGCTGGCCTTTCCTTGGAACGGATTCTTTGGGACAGCGGTTGCCCCTCAAAAGACATAGGACAAGCAATCACACTTTGCCATGCCGCAGCGCATGATCATGGCGTGCGCGGTGGAAACCGTCATCTTTCCCGATGTAAAGGCGCGGCATAGGGCAACCGCCGGAGTCTGGGCCGATGCATGCGCAAACGGGCACGATCATTGAGGTTGAGGAGGAGGCGCTTGGCCTTCTCGTCTCAACGGAGGAGGAGTTTGTGTTTCACGCGGTCCATCCAGCCGTGCAGCGACTGCATGGCAAGCGGTTCCACGACGGCATATCCGCACGGCGTGAAGCCGTAAAAGCCTTTCGCAGCGCGGCGTAGAACAAACGCAAATTCTCTCGCACCATTGTTTAGCCATATGGGCTAGTATGTTTGTCCAGCAAGTTGCCATCTTGAGTCTGCAGCACAATTTCTGTAAGTCTGGTGTGACCGGGCTGCGCTGGCTTTTGCCTTGCCGCCCCGTGAGACAACAGATCGCCACCGGGGTCCTCCCTTTTCAACCGGATCCCGCCCTAAGGTGATCGCCCCAAGGGCCCATAAGGAGAATGAAAGATGAAACTGCACCATTTGCTGATGGGAACTGCACTGGCTCTCGTCCTGCCCGTGGCCGCCACGGCGCAGACCCTGACAGAAGGACCGTATGTCGGTTCCCAGATCGGCGTGAGCTGGCTGCAGGATCTTGATCTGAAGACCGCCACCGCCACCAACAAGGTGGACAACAAGGAGAGCATCGCCGCCGTGTTCGAAACCGGCTACCAGTTCGGCGATGGTCTGCGCTTGGGGCTGGAAGGCGGCTATTCCGTGCATCAGGTCGACCGGATTTCTGGCGGCCCGGCGGGCAACCCGATCGGTGACACCACCACCTTCACCCTGATGGGTGTGGTGCAGAAGGAATTCGACGTCGGTTCGCCGTTCCGCCCCTATGTCAGCGCCGGTCTGGGCTGGGGCTGGGTGAACACGGACGATGTTGGTCCGGTCTTCGCCAACAACTATTATTCCAACGCTTCGCAGGACAATTTCGCCTATCAGCTGGGCGCGGGCGTTGCCTATGCGCTGGCCCCCGGCCTGGACCTGACGTTCGGCTATCGCTACCAGGGTATCGATGACCTGAAGTTCAAGGGCGAGACGCCGCGCTACAAGAGCAACTACAGCTCTCACTCCGTGCTGATCGGCGTGCGTACCGTGTTCGGCTCCGCTCCGGTTCAGGCTGCACCGGCCACCACCATGGTTGCCCCGCCGCCCCCGGCACCCGCTCCCGCCCCGGCTCCGGTTCCGGCTGCTGCGCCGACCATCACCCGCAACTTCACGGTCTTCTTCGACTGGGATCGTTCGGTTCTGTCGGCTGATGCGCAGCAGGTTCTGCAGAACGTTGCCCGCGACGCCAAGGCTGGCAAGATCGTGCAGATCAACGTGGCCGGCCATGCCGACACGTCCGGTCCGACCGACTATAACCAGAAGCTGTCGCAGAGCCGCGCCGAGGCTGTGCGTGAATATCTGGTCAGCCAGGGCCTGCCGGCCAACCAGGTTTCCGTCGAAGCCAAGGGTGAAGCCGATCTGCTGGTTCCGACCGCCGATGGCGTGCGTGAGCCGTCCAACCGTCGCGCCGTCATCGTTTTCCCCTGATCGGAAACGTGATGGGTTTCACCGGCCCGTCATGGCCGGTGGACGGATTGCAGAAGGGCCGCTGTTCGCAGCGGCCCTTTTGTTTATGTTGAGCGGATCGCGTTTTATGAGAATTTAGTTTTATTTTTGCATTTCTTCAGGCCATGGGCGCGATGCCATGTTCCATGGCCCAGATCGCGGCTTGGGTTCGGTTGCCGGCATTGATCTTCCGCATGGCATTTTTGAAATGCATCTTCACGGTGCTTTCCGTGATGGATAGGCGCCGTGCGATGGCTTTGTTGGAATGGCCGCTGATGACACAGGCCAAGATCTGCGTCTCCCGAGGGGACAGATCGGCGCTGCCCGCCATATCGCCCGTTGTTTCCGTCTGTACCGTCACGGGCACCTGGCTCTGCCCCATGCCCTGTGTGGCGGCGGCGGGATAGACGGCCTGTCCCATCAGGATCAGGCGTACCGCCCGCAGAACCGCGTTGAACGACGCGCCCTTGGAGATGTGTCCATGGGCGCCGGCCATCAGGCTGCGGTTCAGGGCCGGTGCCGCCAGATCGGCGGACAGGACCAGAAGCCGGGCCGTGGGGGCCAAGGAGCGCAGGCGGGCCAGTGGATCACCATCCTCCGTCCGGTCAAGTCCGGAAGGATCGGTGATGATCAGAGACGGCGCCGCACCCTCCGACAGCGCCTGTTCCGCCATGGCCAGGGAGGGCAGGGGCGCTTCCACGACCATGCCTTCCTCTTCAAGCAAGGCAGCCAAGGCTGCGCTGAACAGTTGGTCATGGTCGACCAGCATCACCGATACGGATGTCATCCCCGCTACCCCCTTTGATCCAGGCAATTCCCATCGCCGCTGAATCAGGCGCGCGCCGCATCCGACGGGAATTTTTCCCATGATTCCAAGCCTTTTGGGCTTGTCGCTGAAACTTTAGTTAAAATACAATCGATAGATCGTTCGTCCGAAGTAACCGCCAAGGATAAAAGCTTCGAATTTCGATCTAATTTCATCACAACTCGGTTCCTGCGAATAATATAAACAGATTCTCATCGAATTGAATAGAAGGAGGTTGCGAGAAGACTTAATCCGTATGAATATGTACGAGAGGTTAACACCGGGCTGGATGCCCTACTGCTGGAGGTCGTGATGACCATCGCCGTGCGCCGGGGCGGCAGCCCATTGCGTGTCGTGACCACTGAGTCCTACGCACGCCCCACCGGGGCCGACGCGGTTTCCGGTGTGCGCCGCCGTTGTTTCCTGATCATCGATCCACAGGCCCTTGTCCGCCACGGTCTGGCGCTGACTTTGGCCTCGCTCTATGACGGTGCCCAGACCTGGCAGGCGGGAAACCCGACAGAGGCGGCGGCCCTGCTGTCGCAGGCTGCCAATATTCCTGACGTCGTTCTGATGGATGCCGATGGGCTGGGATCGGAACGCATGACCGTGATCACCGATTTCCTGGCCAAGCTGCAGGGCGTGCCGGCCATTATCATGTCCTCGGCCTTTACGTCCGCTGAAACCCGCACGCTGCTGACGGCGGGTGCCGTGGCCTGCCTGCTGAAAAGTGATCCCAGCGCTGTTCTTGCGGAAGCGGTGGCCCTGGCCTTTACCCGCGAAGGCTATGTGCAGATGCCCTATGGCATGCTGGTGCCGTCCGTCGCGATGCCGACGGCGGAAGATAAGGCGGATTTTGCCTCGGTCTCCCGGCTGACCAATCGGCAGCGCGACATTTTCCGCCTGCTGCTGTCCGGCTGCTCCAACAAGGAAATCGCCCGCCAGCTGGGCGTTCTGGAAGGCACCGTGAAGGTGCATGTGCGCGCCATGATGCAGAAGCTGGGCGCGCGCAACCGGACCCAGATCGCCATCCTGGCCGCCCGCACCGGCTTTCGCGCCGAATGTGCGTGACTGGCTCTTGAGACAACAAAAAGGCCCGGCTGGGAAACCCGCCGGGCCTTTTTGTTGAAAAATGGCCTCCCCTTCGCTGAGACGACCAGACGAGAGGCGGAGCCTCATACCTGCGGCTTGAAATGCCGACAGGTCGGCATTTCAAGCGTCGGCGGCATGGGCCGCCGCCGCGCCCGTCGGCGCGGATACTAACGGTCAAGAATTTTGACCGTTAGTATCACATCCCCGCCACGGTCATCCCATCAATGCGCACGGTCGGCGCATCAATACCGTGGCGCAGGCGCAGGTCGCTGGCCGGCACCATGCGGCGGAACATGTCTTTCAGATTGCCGGCGATGGTGATCTCACTGACTGGATAGGCGATCTGGCCATTCTCGATCCAGAAGCCGGCGGCCCCGCGCGAATAATCGCCCGTGACCCCGTTCACGCCCTGACCCATCAGTTCCGTGACATACAGCCCATCCTTGATGTCGGCCATCAGTTCTGCGGGCGACAGGGGACCTGCGGCCAGATAGACATTGGTTGGGCTGGGGGCCGGCGGTCCGCTGGTGCCGCGTGTCGCGTGGCCCGTAGGCGTCAGACCCAGCTGGCGCGACGAACGCAGATCCATGATCCAGGTGGTCAGTACCCCATCCTCGATCAGGTTGCGGCGATAATTGGGCAGACCCTCGGCGTCGAACGGCTTGGACCGCAGACCGCGCGGCAGATGCGGGTCTTCCACCACCTGGATGCCGGGCGCGAATACCGCCTGGCCCAGCCTGTCCTTCAGGAAGCTGGTGCCGCGCGCAATGGCGGCCCCCGAAATCGCACCGCAGAGATTGCCCAGGAACCCGCCCGACAGGCGCGGATCGAAGATGACGGGCACCGTCTGGCTTTTCACCTTGCGCGGGTTCAGCTTTGTGACGGCCTTGCGCCCGGCACGCTCACCAATCTCGGCGGGGCTTTCCAGATCGCTGCCATAAACGGTGGAATGATAGGCATAGTCGCGTTCCATGCCGGTGCCTTCGCCGGCCAGCACAGAGACGGACAGGGACCGGCGCGATACGCCGTAACCGCCGACAAAGCCGTTACTGGCCGTCAGGGTGACCGAGCTGCGACTCCAGCTGGCATCCGCCCCGTCGGAATTGGTGACGCCGGCGATGGCGCGGGCCGCATCCTCTGTCGCCTTGGCCGCTTCGATCAGGGCATCGGCACTGGGCTCATCGGGGTCGCACAGGTCCAGGTCAATCCAGGAATGGGTGATCTGGTCCGGGTCCGCGATGCCGCAAAAGGGATCCTCCGGCACGGCGCGGGCCATCGCCACGGCCCGTTCGGCCAGTTCGGCGATCATGCGCGGGCTGCGGTCGGTCGATGACACCACGGCCATGCGCCGGCCAACGAAGACCCGCAGGCCCAGGTCGCCCGCTTCCGACCGTTCCAGCCCCTCCGGCTTGCCCAGGCGCGTGGACAGCGACAGCGATGCCCCATCCACCAGCAGCGCATCGGCCGCATCGGCCCCGGCGCGGCGGGCACGCTGGATCAGGTCGTCCAACAGGTTGGCGGCATCTTGGTCGAAGGACGGCTTGGTCATCACTTGATCCTGTCAGCTGCCCGTAAAGGGCCTGTTCTCAGACATCTAGCACCCGTATCCCCGCCCCGCAAAGGCCAAAGCAACCCCGCGGCAGCCCTTACCTGTGCCCTTCGTGCAACAGGGGACGGGCGTTACCAATGCGAAACCCGTCCGTGACAATATTAAACATTTGCATGTTAAAGAGTTGCTTATATAGTTGGCTTATCGGGTATCGGGGCGATGCCCAGGATCAACATCCAGCCTTTTAAGGAGGCCGTAATGCGTGAAGCGACGAATTTGAAGCAGCGTGCCGCCATGGTCCTGCAAGCCCTGGTCCTGGCCGGTCTGTTCGTGGTGGCGGCCCTGTCCGCCGGGGAACAGGCCCATGCCGATAACGGGTCGACCATGGCCCATAATCAGGCGAGCATGGCGAAGGGCTGACCCGTTTTCGGCGAAGGGTGACGGGCCGGGAAAACTGCTCCGGCGGCGACTGCCGCCGCGCCGCAGATGCGGCGTGAAGCCAAGCCGCGGATGCGGCGCCGGCGTTTGAGGGAAACAAAAAGCTGGAGCGTGTTGCTGCTTGGCGGCAACACGCGCTAAGGTGCCGCCTGATCTGCAAACCGTACCCGGAACCTTTTTCCCATGCCCACCTTTGATATCGTCTCCAAGACCGACATCGCCGAAGTCAACAATGCCGTGCAGGGCGTCCTGCGCGAATTGCAGACGCGTTTCGACTTCAAAGGCTCCAAATCCACGCTGGAGCTGAAGGAGAAGGAGAACGAAATCCACATCCATACCGAAGACGGCACCAAGCTCGCGCAGTTGCAGGAGATGCTGAAAGGCTATTTCGTGCGGCGCAAGCTGGACCCCGGCTGTTTAGATTGGGGCAAGGAAGAAAACGCCGCCGGAGGCACCCTGCGTCAGACGATCAAGGTCAAGCAGGGCATCGACCAGACGCTGGCCAAGCAGATCAACAAGGCCATCAAGGACAGCAAGATGAAGGTCCAGGCCTCCATCCAAGGCGATGAACTGCGCGTCCAAGGCAAGAAGATCGATGATCTTCAGGCTTGCATCGCGCTCGTCAAGGGTTTGTCCATAGAACAGCCGCTGCAGTACATTAATTTCCGCGATTGATGCCAACCGGCCAAAGGTTTGACCTTTGGCCGGTTGGAGGCCGCCGACGGGCGGCCCGGCGCCCATGCGCCGAAAGCCAAGGGCGCGGATGCGCCCGCCCGGCGATTGAGGGACGCAGATAACCTGCCTCGATCGGTCATGATCAAGGCAGGTTTGTTGCCGTCAGCGGGCTGGGGGATCACTTCCCCCGCATCTCCCGCTCCAGCCGTTCATAGGCGGCGTTCAGCGCGGCTGTCTTCTCCTGGGCTAGTTCCACGAATTCCGGCGGCAATCCCTTGGCGATCAGCGCGTCGGGATGGTTCTCACGCACCAGCTTGCGGTAGGCGGCCTTGATGGTGGCGAAATCCGCGTCGCGCGGCACACCCAGGATGGCGTGGGGATCGTCCTCCGGCGCGTTCGCCCCCTCAATCCGCGTGCCATGCTGGCGCCAGACCTGTTCGAACTCGTCGGGCGGGAACCCGAAAATCTCGGCCACGCGGCGCAGATAGGCCAGTTCGGCCAGATGCACAATATCGTCGGCCACCGCAATGTGGAACAGGCCGGCCAGCAGCTCCTCCAGCACTTCCGGTCGGTCTTCGAACGTCTGTGCCAACTGTTTGGCGTAGGTTTCGAACCCGGCACTGTCGCGTTTGGCGGCATCGAACAGGCGCCCGACATTGCGCAACTCATGATCGGGGACATGGAAGATGCGTTTGAACGCATCAATCTCCACCCGGTGCACCACACCATCGGCCTTAGCCATCTTGGCCGACAGCACGATGACGCCAACGGTGAAGGCGATGGTCTGTGTATGGTCGCTGCGGCCCTGCTCGTCCGTTCCGCGCGGCACCTGCTCTGCGCCACGGAATTCGTCCACGGCATGACCGGCCAGGGCGCCCAGCAGACCGCCCAGCGGCCCCCCTACCGCGAAACCCGCCGCGCCCCCGATGACCTTGCCCCAGATGCTCATGATATCCGCCTGTCGCCGATCTCTGTTCGCAGGATAGCGGGGGCGAGCAAGGATGCAACGATGTTGGTGTGACACCCGCCGGTACTGCGTTTCCAGCATGGCTGCCCAAATCTTCACAGCCCCGTATTCACCCTCTATATTGCAGCGCACAAAAGATATCCCGCAGCCAACCCGGCCAGCGAGGAAAGCCCCTTGGGAGGGGACGCGGAAGGGCGCCTTGTCCGCTTGTTCCGAGGTTCACTCTGCCATGACCGTGTTCCGTCCCCTGCTGCCGACTGAGGCCGCCCGCTACAGCGCCCATCTGCTGCGCCTGTCCTCATCCGACCGCCGCGCCCGTTTCATGGGCGGGTTGAGCGACGATGCCGTGCGCGCGCATGTCGGTCGTATCGACTGGACCCAGGCCATCATTCTGGCCGCCATTGTCGGCGGGGAGGTGCGGGGGGCTGTGGAACTGCGCTTTGCTGACACCCGCGCCGAACTGGCCATATCCATTGAGGCCGATTGGCAGAACCAGGGGCTGGGCGGCATGCTGGTCCGTCGTGCCTTCACCATGGCCCGTAACCGGTCCGTCCGGGGGATTGAGCTTTACTGCCTGGGGGATAATCACCGCATGCTGCGCATCGCGGGCCGGCTGTCGGCGCTGATCAGCTTCGATGGTGGGGAGGTGCAGTGCGACTTTCAGCTGGCGCCCGCCGATGCCTTCTCCCTGGCGCTGGAAGCGATGGACAGGGGTGGCTCGGCATTGACCATGATGCTGGAACCCGCCGCCCTGCCGCGCGCCGCCTGACCCGCCGCGCGTTTCACGCTTCGCGAAACGGATTTCGCGAAGGCGGTTGATGGTTGCACGAAGCCTCTGTTTACCGGTCCCAGCCGGTTGCGGGATGGGAACTCCATCCAGTTCAACCAACCAAGGGACCTTTCACCGATGCGCCATACCCTGGTTTTCGCCCTCTCCCTGTCGTTTCTTGCTGTCGCCATGGTGCCTGTGGCCACGGCAGGTGATGTGACTCT
>CALRNG020000029.1:0-13818 GCA_943369495.1 Rhizobium sp. Q54 | reverse complement strand
CTAATCCGCGCTACAAGCATCTGCCTTGCCCCAAAAAAAACAGCCCGGCCGTCCTTGCAGACCGCCGGGCAGTTCGGGAGTTGCCTCATGAAGGAGAGAGGAACCACGGGGGCCTCGAAATCGTGAGGCCCCCGGTACGCACACGAACTTAGTAAGAGAACCGCACGCCACCGAAGAAGCGGCGGCCGTTCTTGTAGGCGGCGAAGGGCACGTCCCGGCTGCCGACATACTGGTACTGCGTCTCGTCCAGCAGGTTCTGGGCCTGGGCCGTGACGGCGATCTGCTCGGTCAGGTTCACGGTCAGCGATGCGTCCAGCTGGTTGTAGCTGTCGTTGATCACCGAGGTGGCGCGGTTGACTTCGCGGAAATACTTGGAACGGTAGGAGTAGGTGACCCGCGCGCTGAACATGTCGTCTTCATAGTAAGGCGTCAGCGAGAAGGAATGCTTGGAGCTGAACGGCAGGGCCACGGAGGCGTCCGACGTCTCACTGTCGGCATAGGTGTAGGAGGCTTCGATACCGAAATTCTCATACACATCGCCGCGATAGGCCAGTTCCAGGCCCTTGATCTCCGCCGAGCCGCCATTGCGCGGGCGGCTGACCTCGAAGGCCTGCGGAACGGTGGTGCCACCGGGGTTGGTCAGCGGGTTGGTATCGGTGTTGATCAGCATCTCGGTGCTGGTCGCCCGATAGATGTAGGACCCGATATCCTTGTAGAACAGCGTGGCCGACACCAGCGACACCTTGTCGAGATAATATTCGATCGAGGCGTCGAAGTTATTGGCGCGATACGGGTCCAGGTTCGGGTTGCCGCCGCTGGCCGTACGCAGGGTGTTGTTGGTTTCCAGGAACGTGGACAGGTCAGAATAGTTGGCGCGCGCCATGACGCGCGAACCGGACAGACGCAATACCGTCTTGGGGTCCAGATCGAAGGTCAGGTTGATGCTGGGCAGGAAGTCATCATAGGACTTTTCCAGCTTGATGGGCTGGATCTGCGAGGCCGGAACGATGGGCGGGCCGAACTGGCCACCCAGACGGTCACGGCGGCCTTCCGACGTCTGGTCGGTATGGACATAACGCACGCCGACATTGCCGCGGAAGCCTTCGGTCTCAAAGCCAAGCTGTGTGTAGCCCGACCAGATGTCCTCCGACACGGAGAACTGCGCCGGCAGATAGTCGAAATAGGCGGCATCAACATAGCCCGAGGCCGGACGGCCCAGGAACCAGGTCTTCAGCTTGTCGGCGCTGATCGTGTTCCAGTTCTTCATCGCGGCATTGACGTCGATGCCACCCAGGTAGCCGGACGGGGTCGTGCCGCCGACAAAACCGTCCACCGGCGTGGCGGCACCGTTCACACGGCGCAGCTTGGCATCCTGGCTGGTTTCATGCGTGCGGTACTTGATGCCGAACTTCACCGCACTCAGCAGGCCCCATTCCACATCGCGGGTGAAGTCCGCCTGGGCATAGGTCTCCTCGTCGGCCGTCGGCTGCTGGCGCAGCTGGGCGAAGCCCAGCGTGGTGCCGGCATTGCTGTTGGACGCGATCTGCGGGGTGACAGCAGCCAGACCATTGGTGCCGGAAATATCGAAGCTGTAGCCGGTCAGCTGCTCGAACTCACCGAAATATTGCTGCTTGGTGCCGCCGGTCGACTTGGTATAGCCGCCCTGAACGCTGGCCTTGAAGCCATCGCCCGTGTAGTCGGCCTTCAGGTCGGTGGCATAGGTTTCGATCGTGCTTTCACGCGCAATGGCGTCCAGCAGCATCAGGCCAGCGGTCGGCGTGCCGGCATTGGTGTAGGAACCGCCGACAACCACACCGTTCCGCACGACGGCATTGTTGGGCGCACCGCGGAAATTGTTGAAGTAGTAACGGCTCTGGTTGAGGTTGTCGTAGGTGCCCTTGACGTACAGGCCAGTGGCGTTGATTTCCAGGTTGTCGCTGGGCTTGGCCTGGATGGCCAACGTGCCGCCCGTGCGCTCACGCTTCTGCTGAAACAGAGCGGCGTTGATCACGTTGGGCATGATCGCCCTGGTGCCGTTGGGCAGCGTCACCGTGGGGTAACCCAGGCTTTCAAAGCCATCGCGGCGGATCTCCTGCACCTGGTGGGTGACCGAGGCCAGGATACCGAAGGTGGAGGCGTCATTGGCCCAGGAGATCAGGCCCGACGCGTTCGGCGCGCCATCGTCCGAGCGGTCATTATAGGCATATTCGATGGAGGCATTCAGCGTCAGCGGGTCGAGGTCCAGCGGACGGCGGGTGTGCAGGATGACGGTACCACCGATTGAGCCTTCGTCGATGCGGGCTTCCGGCGATTTGTACACTTCCAGCTGACCAACCACTTCCGGGGCCAGCATGGAATAGTTGAAGGTACGGCCCGGCGCATCCAGGATGAACCAGTCCGTCGAGGCGACGGTCTGGCCGTTCAGCAGGGTGCGGTTCAGGGCCGGGTCGGTGCCACGGATGGCCACGCGCTCGCCTTCACCGAAATCACGGTCGACCTGAACACCCGGCAGGTGGGACAGCGATTCAGCGACATTCTTGTCGGGGAACTTGCCGATATCCTCAGCGGAAATGGCGTCGACGATGGCGTCGGCATTGCGTTTGGCGTTGATGGACTGCACCAGGCTGGCGCGGATGCCGGTGACGACGATTTCTTCCAGCGTGCCGTCCGCCGCCGGAGCGCTCTGCGCCTGCGCCGTCGCAGCGATGGCCATCATGGCGATCGCGCTGGCGGTACCCCGCATGAGCATTTTCTTGAACTGCATGACCTTTGCCTCCTCGTAAGCCCTGTTCCCCGTGCCTTGGCGCTGTCGCTGGCACGATTTCCGTTGCGGGGTCCCCGAACGCGTCGGGTTGCTCCCGGCTGGTGGGCTTCAGGAAAGCGGAATGCGGGATTTCCGAAAGGTCGGTTCCGGCAGAACGCCGAAAATGACGGAAATATACGGAATTTTGTTTCCGGTTCTGGGTTGGAACTGTAACATTACATTGTCTCTATTGGAGTCGCCCCGAATTGGGGGTCAGGGTGACAGCAGGATCGCATTCTATTAGCGGGGAAGGCACCATGTGGACAGGGGGATGCGCCTGTGGCCAGGTCCGCTATGAAGCGGGCACGGCACCCACGGGGGCTGGCTACTGCCACTGCCGGATTTGCCAGCGCTCAACCGGCGCGCCCCTGGTGGCCTTCGCCGACGTCGCGTTGTCACAATGGCGCTATACCGCCGCGTCACCGAAGGTCTGGCGCTCCAGCCCGCAGGGGGAGCGCCGGTTCTGCCCGGCATGTGGAACCCAGATCGAATATCGCGACGCTGATGGCGCTGCCACGCTCTCCGTCAACATCGCCACCCTGGACGATCCCGGCTGCGTGACGCCTGGATTTCACATCTGGACGCAAAGCGCGGTGCCATGGATTCGGCTGGATGACGGCCTGCCCTGCTTCCCCAAGGGGCGGACAAGCCCCTGACATTCAAACCCGCTCAGCCTGTTTCAGATGCTGTTTCAACCGGCCCAGCGCCACCGACAGCGTCTCCCGCTCCCCTTGTGGTTCCCCGCAATGGCGCAGCACATATTCAGCGGTGCGCACCACATCGCGCCAGCGCGGGTTACGGGGCAGCGTCTCGACCAGAAGATACTTGTCCAAGGTGCGGGTTTGCAGCGAGGAGCGGTCCATATAAACGCGCCAGAGGCCGCTCTCCTCCGCCAGTTCGATCTTCCCCTTGCGCTTGGCCTTCTGCCAGTAATCCAGCGCCAGGGTCATGACATCGACAAGGCAGCGGCGATAACCTTCATCGGCGTCCAGGGCGGCGGCATGCTCCCCCTCCTCCGCGTGGTCGTGATGTTCGGGCTCTTCCACCGCCGCAACAAGAACAGGAGGGGGCGATGCAGACGGGGAGTCGGGCCGTTCGACGGGGACCACGGGTATGGCAACGGGTGGCGCCACATCCAGCGGGGCGGACGGACCGACCGGCACGAAGCCCCCGGCATCCGCCTCCGCCGGCTCCCGGAACGCCTTCATGAACAGGATGATGGCAGCGAAACCGACCAGCAGCAGCAGCCACCTTATATAATTGAGTCCGCCCGCCAGCGTGGCCCCGTCGGACAGCACCAGATAGCGCCAGCCCCCATCCTCCAGCACCCGCACGTCCTGCCGCGACCAGCCTTTCAGCTGTTCCGGCGCGGGCGCACTGGTCACCATGTTGCCGGCCCCGTCCAGCAGCGCGAAGCCGATTCCGTCCTGGGTCAGGCGGGCCAGCCGTTCCTGCACCTTGCCGATAGGCACCCGGAAGACCACGACCCCTTCCATGGTGCCATGCCGCACCACGGGCCTGCCCAGAAGCATGCCATGCCCCTGGTCCAGCGGTAGGGGCTGGGTCAGCACCATCACCTGTTCGGGGGTCTGGGCCTGCGGCAATCGCCCCATCACCTCCCGGAACAGGGTGCCCAGGGCGGAGTCCCGCTGACGGGCAGAGGCCAGATCGGCACCCAACGCGGCATCCTTGCGCAACGAATAAACGACGCGGCCAAACCGGTCGATCAGGTAGAGATCATCAAAGACCGTGGAGGCCAGGAGATCGCGGAAACTGGCATGGAATCGGTCATGTACGGCGGCATAGGCCGTGAGCGCCGCCGGAATGTCCGACGAGGCGGCATCGCCCGGCGGGTAGGTGGAGCGCAGCAGGGCGGCCGCCCGCTCCGGATCGGGCGATATCTGCTGAAAAGCCGACGCGAAGCCGTAATAGCGGCCCACGGAATAGCCGATGAAACTTGTGGAAGCGAAGGCCGAACTTTGGCTGCGGGCATTCTGGACGAGCGTCGTCAATTCCCGTTCAACGCTGCGATTGGCATTGTCGATCTGAATATCGACCTTATCATCCACAGCCAAGGACAGGAAAAACAAGGCAGCCACCAGCACAGCGACAAGGGGTCCGCCAATTTTCAGGGCCGCCTTTACATCGGGTCTGGAAAATCCCACCTTGCATGCCCCCTGGCGTCTTTACCGCGCATTGTGCTGTTCTATGGTTTCGGTGTGTTCACCAGGGACTTATAGCGCCATCCCCCGCACATGCCCGTCACCATACCGTCAATTTCGTTGATCCGGCAAGGAGGGCTTGATCGGATCGGCGGGGCGGATCAAGGCTTTGCGCGGGGCCTGGGATTTCCGCGCAACAGTCGCGGCCAGGGCCCCTCCCCCGGACATCACCGCAAGGCATGGCATCATGGCTTCCTCCGCCCCGTCGCGGCCTCTGGCCGTCATTTTCGGCGCCCCCGATCCGGTTCTGAGCCCCGATCAGAAGGCATTCTACCGCGATGCCAACCCGCTGGGGCTGATCCTGTTCAAGCGGAACTGCGAAAGCCCGGATCAGGTGCGGCGCCTGTGCGATGATTTCCGCAACGCTGTGGGCCGCGACGATGCCCCCATCCTGATCGATTTCGAAGGGGGCGAGCATCAGCGCATGGAGCCGCCCGTCTGGCCCGCCTTCCCCGCCCCCGCCGCCTTTGGCCGCCTTTATGCCAGGGATGCGCTGGCCGGTTTGCGCGCCACCCGCCTGAACGGGGCCGCCATCGGTACCCTGCTGCGCCAGCACGGGGTGACAGTCGATTGCGCGCCGCTGGCCGATGTGCCCGTCGCCGGGGCCGATCCCGTGATTGGTGAGCGGGCCTTTGGCAGCGACCCGGAGGTTGTGACCGTGCTGGCCCGTGCCTTCATGGATGGCATGGCGTCGGTCGGCGTCACGCCGATCATCAAGCATATTCCCGGCCATGGCCGCGCGTTGGTGGACAGCCACAAGGACCGGCCCTTTGTCGATACCGACCTGGCGGAACTGGACCGCACCGATTTCCTGCCCTTTGCGCGCCTGAACCGCACGGCACCCTGGGCCATGGTCGCCCATGTCGTTTATACGGGCGTGGATGCGCAGAACCCCGCCACCATTTCAAAGGATGCGGTACAGATGCTGATCCGCGACCGGATCGGCTTTGACGGCGTCCTGATCTCCGACTGCATCTATATGGACAGCCTGGGCGGTACCCTGGCGGAACGTGCCGCCGCCGTGCAGGGTGCTGGCGTTGACATCGTGCTGTCGAGCCATGGCGACGTCGATGAATGGAGCCCCATCGCCGCTTCCGTGAAGCCCTTGACCGACGCGGCAGCCGCCCGCCTGGCCCGCCCCCTGCCGCCCGCCGGGGCCCTGGTGGATGTGGACGGGACATTGGCAGAAATCCGGATGCTGTTGGGTGAGGCCCCATAATCCCCACCGTCATCCCGGCGAAAAGAGAAGATCACCGCCGCTCCTATTCTGGACCGAAAAATTCAACACCCTCAAAAATGTAGGTAACAATCCGTCCATTTGCAGCAAAAACCCCGCCGATAATGGCGGTGAACGACGAAATCAACGAAGTTGAGTGTAGCCCTGCCGGGTATGTCTGCCCGACAGTCGTGCAAACGGAACAGGCCCGAAACAAGGGGGCCGGCCGGGACAACAGGGGTCAACGGGATGAAGTTCTTCCGCAACCTTGCCGCCATCGCGGCGCTGCTGCCGGCAACGGTGGGCACGAATGTGGCGGGCACAACAGAGGCGATGGCCCAGGCCGCCCCGCTGGACAACCCGTCCACGCTGACGGTCGTGGCCAATTTCTCCACCGGCTGGGTGCGCAACTTCAACCCGTATAATGAGACCACGCGGCTCTACAGCGCGCGGGAATTCGCCTACGAACCCCTGATCATCTTCAACACCCTGCATAATGGCCGCCCCCATTACCGGCTGGCGACAGGGTACGATTTCTCCAAGGATCTGTTGAAGCTGACCTTCACCCTGCGCGAAGGCGTGCTCTGGTCCGATGGGCAGCCGTTTACGGCGCAGGATGTCGTCTTCACCTATGAGATGTTCAAGCGCTTCAAGGCGCTGGACACGCTGGATATCTGGGAACGCCTGGCCGCCGTGGAGGCGCCGGATGCCCATACCGTGGTCTTCACACTGAAACGCGTGAATGCCAACAGCCTCTATGAGCTGGCCCGCATCCCGGTGGTGGCTAAGCATATATGGTCAAAGGTGGCCGATCCCGTCACCTTCACCAACCCCGAGCCTGTGGGCACTGGCCCCATGACGGAGGTGCGGCGCTTCACCAACCAGCTTTACGTACAGTGCCGGAACCCGCATTACTGGGACGCAGCCAGCCTGAAGGTTGATTGCCTGTCCTTCCCGCAGATCGGCAATAACGAACAGCTTCTGGCCGCCGCCCGCAATGGCAAGCTGGACTGGTTCGGCGCCTTCATGCCGGATATTGAGCGCACTTACGTTGCCGCCGATCCGGTGCATCACCGCTACTGGTTCCCGCCGGGCGGCACTGTGGCCGTGAACTTCAATTTCGACAGCCCCAATGCTGGCAACCGTGCGGCCTTCCGCAATGTGAACTTCCGCCGGGCCGTCAGCATGGCCATGGATCGCCGCGCTATCGTGGATATTGCGGGCTATGGCTATCCGATCGTCAATGAATATGCCTCCGGCCTGGGCCGTCTTTATCAGGACTGGGTGAACCAGGATGCGGAACGGCAATTCGGCAAATTCGCCAAGTATGACAAGGATGGTGCGCGCGCCCTGCTGGCCGAAAGCGGCTTCCGCGACGTGGATGGCGATGGCTATGTCGATAATCCCGATGGCAAGCCCATCCGGTTTGACATCCTGGCCCCCAATGGCTGGACCGATTGGGTGAACACCACGCAGTTGGTGGTCGAAGGGCTGAACGCCATCGGCATCAATGTCCGCGTCTCCACGCCCGAACCGGCAAGCTGGGCGCAGAAACTGATCCAGGGCGATTATGACATGGCCATCAATGGCTATTTCACGGGCGAGACGCCGCATCGTTCATACGATACCGGCTTCCATTCCCGCTTTTCCGGCAAGACGCGGACCGCACCCACGCGGTTCAACAATCCGGAGCTGAACGCAGCGCTGGATGCGTTTGTGGCCACCATCGACCCGGATGAACAGCGCCGGTCCATGGACAAGGTGCAGATCATCCTGGCCGCCAACACGCCCTATGTGCCGCTGTTCAGCAACCCGATCTGGTACGAATACAATACCAAACGCTTCACGGGCTGGTTCAACGCCGATAATCCGGTGGCCCGGCCCGATGTGTTCGATGGCACGCCGGAGCGGCTGCTGCATCTGCTGGCGCTGGAGCCGGTGAATGGCGGCGGCTGATCCATAGGGGCCGCCCAGCCCCCCATCGAACCCCTTACATCCGTTTTCGTTCAGATCTTCGGTTTCGGGAGAGGACCCCCCATGGCCTTCCTTCTCCGCCGGGTCGGATTCTATGTCGCCGCCTTCATTGTCGCTGCGACGTTCAATTTCCTGATCCCGCGCCTGATGCCCGGTAATCCGGTCGACATCATGTTCGCCCAGGCGGGCGGCACCCTGCCGCCGGAAGCCCTGGCCGCGCTGAAGGAGACCTTCGGCTTCATCGATCAGCCCTGGCCGGCGCAGTTCGTCACGTACCTGAAAAGCGTCTTCACCTGGGACCTGGGCCTGTCGGTGAAGTTCCACCCGCTGACGGTGAATGAGGTGCTGTTGCGGGCATTGCCCTGGACCTTGATGCTGGTCCTGACCTCTTCGCTGATCGCCTTTGCCATCGGCAGTCTGGCCGGCATTCTGGCCGCCTGGCGCCGTGGCGGGTCATTTGACAGTATCGGCGCCCCCATCGCCCTGATGATGCAGGCCATGCCGCCGCTGGTCACCTCGCTGCTGGCCTTGTTCCTGTTCGCCATCTACTGGCCGGTTTTCCCGACGGGGTACGCGTATGATCCGGAGATCGATCCCGGCTTCACCCTGGAATTCTTCTGCTCCATCTTCAAACACGCCTTTCTGCCCATCGTGACCATGGCTCTGGCCCAGGTCGGCGGCTACCTGATCACCATGCGCAACAGCATGATCAACCTGCTGGGCGAGGATTATATCGTGCTGGGCACCGCCAAGGGCCTGTCCGACCGCCGCTTGCGCATGGCCTATGCCGCGCGCAATGCCCTGCTGCCCACCGTCACCAGCTTTGCCATGACGCTCGGCGCGTCGTTTGGCGGGGCGCTGGTGACGGAGGTGGTCTTCAATTATCCGGGCCTGGGCTACACCCTGTTCCAGGGGATCACGGCGCGCGATTACCCGCTGATCCAGGGCCAGCTGCTGATCATGACGCTGGCCATGCTGACGGCCAATTTCATCGCCGACGTGCTTTACGTCGCCCTCGACCCCCGTCTGCGGAAGGGCTGATCCATGCGCGGCCTGCTGAAAACCCTGTTTGCCAACCGGAAGGCCGCCATCGGCGCCGGCATCGTGGCCTTCTTCATCCTGGTGGCGCTCGCCGCCCCCCTGGTGGCGCCGTTCGACATCAACCAGCGCGTCGCCAGCCCGCATGAGACGCCCAGCGCCGAACATGTAATGGGGGCGACCCGCATGGGCCGCGATGTCCTGTCCCAGACCATCCATGGCACCCAGACCAGCCTGATCGTCGGTTTTGCCGCCGGCCTGCTGGTCACCATCCTGGGCACGGCCATCGGCGTCACCGCCGGCTATTGCGGCGGCAAGGTGGATGAGTTGCTGAACCTGTTCACCAACATCTCGCTGGTCATTCCCAACCTGCCCCTGATGCTGGTGCTGGCCGCCTTCATCGGACAGACGGGGCCCTTCGTGATCGCGCTGATCATCGGCTTGACCTCTTGGGGATGGGGTGCCCGCGTCACCCGTGCCCAGACCCTGTCCCTGCGTCAGCGCGATTACATCCTGGCCGCCGACATGCTGGGCGAACCGGCCTGGCGGATCATCACGTTTGAGCTGCTGCCCAACCTGATCTCCATCATCGGCTTCAACTTCATCGGCTCCATCCTTTATGCGGTGATCACGGAAGCGACGATGGAGTTCCTGGGCCTCGGTGACCCGATGGTCGTGTCCTGGGGCACCATGCTCTATCACGCGCAATCCACGTCGGCCCTGCAGGTGGGCGCCTGGTGGGAAATGGCGGCCCCCTGTCTGGCCCTGGTGATCTTCGGGTCGGGCCTGTCTTTGATCAATTTCGCGGTGGATGAGATTGCCAACCCCCGCCTGCGCACCCTGAGGGTGCCGGCCAAGGTGCTGGCCGCCCTGACCAACCGCACCACCAACCAAGGGGGCCGGGCATGACCGAACCCATCCTGTCCGTGCGCGATCTCTGTGTCGATTACGCCACACCGAACGGCCTGTCCCGCGCCGTCAAAAACGTCAGTTTCGACATAGCCGCCGGTGAAGTGCTTGGTCTGGCTGGAGAATCCGGTTCCGGCAAAAGCACCGTTGCCTTCGCCATCGCCCGCCTTCACCGGCCCCCGGCCTTCATAACGGGCGGGGCGATCACGCTTGCCGGCACCGATGTCCTGGCCCTGAATGACCGGGAATTGCGGGCCTGGCGCTGGCGCGACCTGTCGGTCGTGCTGCAATCGGCCATGAATGCGCTCAACCCGGTGCTGCGCGTGTCGGCGCAGTTCGCCGACATGTTCAAGGCGCACGGGATACGGGACAAGGCCGACATCCGCGCCCGCACCGCCGACCTGTTGCAGATGGTCGGTATCAAGCCTGAGCGCATGGACGATTACCCGCATCAGTTCAGCGGCGGCATGCGGCAACGTATCGTCATCGCCATGGCGCTGGCACTCCGCCCCAAACTGGTGGTGATGGACGAACCGACCACCGCCCTGGACGTGGTGGTGCAGCGGGAGCTGCTGGAGGAAGTGGCGGCGCTGCGCCACAAGCTGGGATTCTCCGTCCTGTTCATCACCCATGATCTGGCCCTGATGAGCCAGTTCTGTGACCGGGTGGGGGTGATGCTGCGCGGGGAGCTGATCGAGCTGTCCACCCCCGACGCGATGATCGCCGCACCGCAGCAGGATTACACGCGCCGCCTCTGGGCCTCCATCCCGCCCCTGCATCCCAGGCCCGGTGAGACGCTGGTCCGCATGAAGGAGACGCCGCAATGAACACCTTGGCTGAACTGGGCACCCGCCCCGTGCTGGAGGCGCGCGGCCTGACCATGCGCTTCGGGTCCTTCTGCGCGCTCGACAGCGCCGATTTCAGCCTATATCCCGGCCGCGCCCTGGCGCTGGTGGGAGAGAGCGGATCGGGCAAAAGCACCTGCGCCAAGCTGCTGACCCATGTGCTGACGGCCAGTGCCGGCCATATTTTCCATGCCGGACGGGACGTGACCAATCTGACGGGGCGCAAGGCCGTGCTGGACTATCGTTCAGCGGTGCAGATGGTGTTCCAGGACCCGTTCGCGGCCCTGAACCCCGCCCATACGGTCGAACATCATCTGACCCGCCCGCTGGCCCTGCACCGGCCCGACCTGTCGGCGGCCCAACGGCGCGAGGCTGTGGCCGACCTGCTGCGCGCCGTGGACCTGGACCCCGCCATCAGCTTGCGCAAGTATCCGCATGAGATGAGCGGCGGGCAGCGCCAAAGGGTGAACCTGGCCCGCGCCCTGGCCGTCAACCCGTCCGTGGTCATTGCCGATGAACCCACCTCCATGCTGGATGTCTCCATCCGCCTGTCGGTGCTGGACACGTTCCGCGATCTGAAACGCGAACGCGGCATCGCCATGCTCTACATCACCCACGATATCGCCACCGCGAGATACGTGGCCGAAGAAACCGCCGTCATCTTCCGGGGCCGCATCGTCGAACGCGGCCCCACGGCGCAGGTGATCGACAGCCCCCGCCACCCCTACACCCGCCTGCTGCTGGCCGCCGTGCCGGAGGTGGGCAGCCCCTTTGGCGAGGGCAATAGTCTGGCCCCCCTGGCGGCCCAGGTGAGGGAAAGCTGCGAGGGGCCGGCGGAACTGCGGGAGGTAACGCCGGGGCACTGGGTGCGGTACGCTGTGGACAATAGTACGGGTCATTGAAGCAGAGGAGCCGGGATCAGCCCCCGCTTGCTGGGGGCTTGACGGGCGGGCGGTGCTGGTCCAAGCACTGCGCCGTAACGCCAAGCCCCCAGCCGGAACCGCGATCATGGCCCTTCCCCTTCCCATCATCGCCATCGACGGTCCCGCCGCGTCTGGCAAGGGCACACTGGCCCGCAAGGTGGCAGAGGCCCTGGGCTATGCCTTGCTGGACACGGGCGCGCTGTATCGGGGCGTGGCGCTGACCATGATCCGGGCGGGGGTTGACCTGGGCGATGCGGAGGCCGCAACGGCCACGGCCCGCACCCTGACGGCGGCGGATATCGACCGGCTGACCCATGATCCGGCCCTGCGCCTGGATGAAACCGCCTCGGGCGCCTCGCGCGTGTCGGCGGTGCCCGGCGTGCGTCAGGCCCTGTTGGATTTTCAGCGCGACTTCGCCGCGAACCCGCCGGGCGGCCTGCCGGGTGCCGTCCTGGATGGGCGCGATATCGGTACCGTCATCTGCCCTGACGCGCCGGTGAAGCTGTTCGTGACAGCCAGCATGGAGGTGCGGGCCAGACGCCGTTTTGCAGAGTTGCAGGCGCGGGGTGAGGACCCCGATTTCGCAGACGTCCTGGCCGATATGCAGGCCCGTGACGACCGCGATACCAAACGCGCCGTCGCCCCCCTGGTGCCCGCATACGATGCCGTGATCATCGACAATTCCGACATGACCCCGCAACAGGTGCTGACCGCGGCCCTGGACGTAGTTCGGACCAAGCTTTCTGCCTGACACCCATGCGCGGTGCACCGCAGAAACGCGGGCGCACACCTGACTCTATCGGTTGCGGGGGGCGCCCATCGCGGCTATAAGACCCGCCTGTCCCGAAGGACATGAAGGATCGTGACGCGAGCGGACGACCGCCGGGGGAACCCGGGGGCACGTCAATGCCCGCGTTTTTGCTTGGGTAAAACGTCCTCGCCGGTGCCGTGCGCCGGTGTCCCCATGGCCTTCAACCGGTTCGCGTCCAGGCATTCCGTCTGGCTGTACCGGTCTCTTCGGGATGGACCTGTCCGGGTGACCGGGTGGGAAAATGTACCAAAGTCGCCGGGCGTGGTGTCCGGCGCGGCGGTGGCAAGGTTTCTCGACCGGCTCGGGCGTGCCGGACACGAGGGGCGGCGCCAGCGTTGGTTTCAACCCGAAACAGTTTGCCCATTGGAGTTCAAATGGCACAGGTTTCCGCCGCGAAGGAAAGCTTCGCCGCTCTGCTTGAAGAGTCCTTCGGTTCCTCCGACAGCCTGGAAGGCACCGTCGTCAAGGGCCGCATCCTCAGCATCGACAATGACCAGGTCCTGATCGATGTCGGCCTGAAGTCCGAGGGCCGCGTCGCCCTGAAGGAATTCGCCGTTCCCGGTCAGCCGATCGAGCTGAAGGTTGGCGACACCGTCGAAGTTTACCTGGAGCGCATGGAAGACAAGAACGGCGAAGCCGTCCTGTCGCGTGAAAAGGCCAAGCGCGAGGAAGCCTGGACCCTGCTGGAAAAGTCCTTCACGGACCAGTCCCGCGTCACCGGCATCATCTTCGGTCGCGTCAAGGGTGGCTTCACCGTCGATCTGAATGGCGCCGTGGCCTTCCTGCCGGGCAGCCAGGTCGATATCCGTCCGGTGCGCGACATCGCCCCGCTGATGGGCACGCCGCAGCCCTTCCAGATCCTGAAGATGGACCGCTCGCGCGGCAACATCGTCGTCTCCCGCCGCGCTGTGCTGGAAGAAAGCCGTGCGGAAGCCCGCTCCGAGCTGGTCGCCTCCCTCAAGGAAGGTCAGATCCTGCAGGGCGTGGTCAAGAACATCACCGATTACGGTGCGTTCGTTGATCTGGGTGGCGTTGACGGCCTGCTGCACGTCACCGACATCGCCTGGCGCCGCATCA
>CALRNG020000028.1:0-13842 GCA_943369495.1 Rhizobium sp. Q54 | reverse complement strand
CGTAATCTCGATGTGTTGGAAGGTCGCTCTGAAGTGCTGGGCATGGGCCGCGGCGCCAGGAGCCTGGAGGACGAGATTGCCGAACTGGAAGCCGAGTCCAAGGTGGAATCGGAACTGACGGCACTCAAGGCCAAGCTTGCGGCCAGGGATCAGCAGGGGTAACCCCGACCGGGGCGCCCCTCGCGTCGGGAATGAGAGGGGGGCCGCCCGCGCTGGGCTGGGCCTTGGGATAAGGGGGGCAACGATGCCTGAAGGAGTATTTGTCGTCGCCGTCATCTTCATGGTGATCGTGGCGCCTGTCTGGATCATCTTCCACTATGTGACCCGCTGGCGCATCGCCAAGACGCTGTCGGGGGATGATGAGCAGATGCTGTCCGAACTCTGGCACTCCGCTAATAAGATGGAAGACCGGATTCGGCAGCTGGAGAAAATCCTGGACGCCGAGGCGCCGGGCTGGAGGGCGAAAGCATGAGCGACCGCCACGGCCCCGGCACCCCGCCGCCCTTTCCCGGACGCGACCAGTACCGGTCGCGTCCGGGGCACGGTTCCGGTCGCAACCGGAACTGGGAACAGGAATATTTCGGCAAGCGCCCGGAGCAGAGCTGGGCGGATTATTTCGGCCTTGGACCCGACACGTTCGGCGGGTCCAAGCGCAAGCAGCGTCAGCGTGATGATTGGGGGCCGGCCCCGTCATCTGATCCCGGTCGCGATCACGACCACCACGGACAGTATGCGGGGGACAGCATGGGTGACCATAACGCGTCCAGACCCTACCGACTGTGGCGCAGCCGCACCGACAGCAAGATTGCCGGCGTCTGCGGCGGTATCGCCGAATATGCCAATGTCGATGCCTGGATCGTCCGCCTGGGTTTTGTCATCGGTTTCTTCTTCTTCCCGCCCGTCTTCATGTTCGGTTACCCGATCCTGTGGTGGATTTTGAAGGAACGGCCGTCGGGCCTGTATGAGACGCGCGAAGAGGAAGTGTTCATGCGCTCCGTCGCCACCAAGCCCGACCAGACCCTCTCCGGCCTGCGCGGCAAGTTCCGCGACCTGGACCGCGACCTTGCCAAGCTGGAAGGGTTCGTGGCCTCCCGCGAATATGATCTGCACCGGCAGTTCCGTGACCTGGAGAAGAAGTAAGGCGCCTCGCCGCTTCTCCCCCTGCATCAGGTGAAGCCATGAGCCCTTTCATGATCCCCGTCCTGGCGCTCTCCATCCCCATTCTGGTGCTGATCGCCCGGGCTGTGCGCCGATGGCACCAGATCGATATCGAGGTGGCGCAGAGCGAGGTTGATCTGCGTCGGCGGTTCCGGGCGCTGGATGATATCGACAGGCGGGTGGCCGGCATCGAACGCTATGTCACCAGCTCCGAATTCGGTTTGAACCGGCAGTTCCGCGACCTGGAACGCCCCTCCTCCTGATCCCCGGCCTTAAGGCGACGTGCGATGTTCAACTCACCCTATATCGTTCCCGTCATGGCCCTGATGATCCCCATCGTGGCCATCGTGATGAGGCATCTGACGCAGATGCGGGCCATGCGGGTCGGGGGACTGTCGGAAGGGGCGGCTGCCGAATTGTCGGAACGGGCCGCACGGCTGGAGGACCGGGTCCTGCAGCTGGAACGGATACTGGACGCGGAGGCGCCAGGCTGGCGCAGCCGCGCCTGATACGGGTTGCCTTTAGTTCCGATGGTTCGAAACTAAAGGCTTCGGCGGCACCTGCCGCCGCCGCGCCGGTCGGCGCGGACACCATCGGTCACGATTTCTGACCGATGGTGTGAGTACCCGGCGGATGTCCGCCGCCGGTCTTGCGGGGGGCAGCAAGGGATAGTCCGACCCGACCTGCCCCCGTCATCTCACACCCATACCTACCCACTTGACGCGCCTTCTCCGCCGGCCGCCCCTGCTGCCGGGACAGGAAAGGCGCGTCTTTTCTTGTCGCCATGGCCGGTGTCGATGCCGGTCGCGCCGCCATCACCCGATGCGGCCAGAGCAAACGGCCGCCCAAGGCTATGTCTTCGTGGCGCAGGAAGTGCCGGGCCGCCGAACCTGGCACCGTGCGCAGAGCCAGCCGGCCCTGATGATGGCCGAACGCGGTGAGGGATGACACGTCTGCTTAATTCATAAGCAACTGCGACCAAAGTAGGGGGGCAATAGTAACTTTGCCGCGAAGAACGGCACTATTCTTGCGTAAATTAGGAAAAAATTAACCATACTGCCCTTTTTCAATTCTTATCTGCCTCAAAAATCACCAGACCATCTTCTTTGATGGCAGGCTGCCCCTTTGTTGAGCAGTCGTCCTGGTGGCTTCCCCTGCGGTATCCTTGATTTCGCACATGCAAGGCCATGGCACGGTTGTTGCTGAAACCCTGTTTCGTATCAGGGGGATGCGGATCGCGGTGACGCGATGGCCCGATGGGGCTACCGCAGTGCCGCCGACAGACGCGAAGGTGGATATGGTCAAACATGCCGTAAGGGTCGCCGTCAGAAATGTCGTCAGGGTGGTCACGGCCCCGCCGGCCCTGGTTGCCGCCAAGGCGCGGGCGACGGATCGTCAGGTCCGACCGCCCGCCGCGAGCCTCCAAACGCCGGAACTTCTGTCCGGTGTCTCCTGGGATGATGGCCGCAAGGTCTGGCTGGTTCATCCCCTGTCTCTGCCGGCCCGGGGCTGACCCGCCCGCCGGCCCATCCATAACGGAGGAAGAATGTTGAAGCGGTTGGGTAGTCTCCTGGTCCTCGCAGCAGCCTTGACGGCCTGCAATAAGGAAGAGGCTCGCGAGATCAAGCGCACGGATGTGCCGAACTTCCCCATTGCCTCGGCGGTGCAGGTGCCCGCCAGGTCCGATCTGTTCTTCCTGTCCGGTACGGTGCCGCCGGCCGTGAACAAGGATGCCCCCGCCGGCAGCACCGCCGTCTTTGGCGATACCGAGATACAGACGGTCAATGTTCTGACCCGCATCCAGGAAACGCTGAAGGCTCAGGGTCTGACCATGGGCGATGTGGTTCTGATGCATGTCTACCTGGTCGGCGACCCGGCCAAGGAGGGCAAGATGGATTTCGCCGGCATGATGGCCGGCTATACCAAGTTCTTCGGAACACCGGAGCAGCCGAACAAACCGGCCCGCTCCACGGTGCAGATTTCCGGCCTGGTCACGCCGGGCATGCTGGTGGAAATCGAAGTGGTTGCCGCCAAGGCCAAGAAATAGCCGGCAGGGGCCGGTCGGAGGCACGGGAAAGCCTCTGACCGGCCCCTTCGGTTTTCAACGAACCTTCAGCCTGACTCACGGGTAGGGACAGGCGGGGGAACGGGGACGGAGGGCCTGCATGACCGGAATACCGGCGGCAGGGACCGGACCCCGGCAAAGCGTCCCGCAAAGGGACCATCAAACGGGAAGAAACGCGACCGAGGAGGAAGGAACCAAACAACCGAGTTGAACAGGGGACCTCTCATGCAGGTAAATAACAGCAAGCCGGCCAAGCGCGCATCCGTGCGGAAGGTCGCGTTCGGCATCCTGTGCACGACCAGCTTTTTGCCTCTGACGGCGCTGGCACAGCCCGTCGGCGAGATTGAAGAGATCATTGTGACCGGTACGCGTGTCGCCAACCGCACCGCGACCGAAAGCCTGGCGCCCATCGACGTTCTGGGTGCGGGCGACCTGGAAAAGCAGGCCTTCACTGATACCAATGACATCCTGCGCACCCTGGTGCCGTCCTTCAATGTCAGCCGTAACGGCATCTCCGACGGTTCCACCTTCGTGCGTCCGCCCACGCTGCGTGGCCTGCCGCCCGACCAGACCTTGATCCTGGTGAATGGCAAGCGCCGGCACCGGTCGGCCCTGGTGCAACTGTCCGGTGGCGCGCTGGCGGCGGGTGCCCAGGCATCCGACCTGTCGCAAATCCCCTCTATCGCGATCAAGCAGGTGGAAGTGCTGCGCGACGGTGCGGCGGCCCAGTACGGGTCCGATGCCATTGCCGGCGTGATGAACTTCCAGCTCAAAGACGCCTCAGAAGGCGGCTCGGCCTCAATCCAGTATGGCTCCACTTATGAGGGCGATGGCGATGGTGCCAAGTTCGCCGCCAATGTCGGTCTGCCGCTGGGGCCCAACGGCTTCTTCAACCTGTCGGCTGAATACAGCCAGAGCGACCCCACCAACCGGGGTGTCCAGGACCCGCGCGCGCCGGCCGCCAAGACCGATCTGGCCATGAACTGGGGTGACCCGGATGCAGAGGCCACGCGCGTCTTCGTCAATTCCGGCATCGACCTGACCGATACCGCCTCCATCTATCTGTTCGGCAATTACGGGGCGTCGAAGGCCAACGGTTCCTTCTATTACCGCCCGCCGACGCTGGAGCATGCCGTGAACGGCCCGACCCTGCCGGTTCCCGGCGATGCGAACGGGTTCCGTTTCGCTGAATGGTTCCCGCTGGGTTTCACGCCCCGCTTCTATGGCGATGTGAAGGATGCCTCCATCCTCGGCGGCTTCAAGCATGAGCTGGAAAGCGGCCTGATCTACAATGTCTCCGGCTCCTTCGGGCGCAGCCAGATCGATTATGAGCTGAAGAATACTGTCAACCCGTCCCTGGGTCCGGCAAGCCCGACGGAATTCTATGTCGGTCGTCTGGTGCAGGAAGAAGAGAACTTTAACGTCGATCTGTCCTATCCGGTGGAAATCGGCTGGGCCACGCCGCTGAACATCGCGGTTGGTACGGAATTCCGCCGCGAATTGTATGAGATCGGCCCCGGCGATACGGCCTCCTACACGGTTGGCCCCTACGCTTCCTTCATCGATTTCCGCACCAAGTTGCCGGCGGCGCTGCCCATCGGGTCCAACGGCTATCCCGGTTTCCGTCCGGAGGATTCGGGCGAGTTCAAGCGTGACAACATCGCCTTCTATGCCGATATGGAAGGTGACGTCACCGAAAGCTTCACGGTCGGCGCTGCCGCCCGGTATGAGGATTTCGACTATTTCGGCTCCACCTTCAACTGGAAGCTCTCCAGCCGTTATGACTTCACGGACAGCTTTGCCGTCCGTGGCTCGGTCAATACCGGCTTCCGGGCGCCCACGCCTGGCCAGTCGCAGACCTCTTCGGTACAGACCTTCTTCCCCGCCGGCAGTTCCAGCCCGGTGGCGCGTGGCACCTACCCGGCCGCCAGTGTTGTGGCGCAGTATTTCGGCGCCAAGCCGCTGTCTGAAGAAAAGAGCGTGAACTTTGCCGGCGGTATCGTCGCCGATCTGGCCGATATCAATGTCACCATCGATTACTACAACATCAAGGTTGAGGACCGTATCGCCCTGTCCGGTGACTTCAACCCGACGGCGGCCGATAAGATCGCTCTGGCGGCCCTGGGCGTGCCAGGCGCCAATACGCTGGGTGCCGTCAACTACTTCACCAACTCCTTCGATACCCGCACCCAGGGCGTCGACTTTGTGGCCAACACCTCGGTTCCGGCGGGCGAGGGCAAGGTCGATCTGACCACGGCCCTGAACTACAACAAGACCAAGGTGATCAAGCGCAACACCGCCGTCATCGACGACACGCGCAAGGCGGACCTAGAGAAGCAGCTGCCGAAGTTCCGTGGCAACTTCTCCGCCCAGTATACGCTGGACGCCTTCTCCCTGCTTGGTCGTGCCAGCTACTACAGCAAGTTCACCGACACGGCCAACTATGCCAAGACCTTCGGTTCGGAATGGGTGTTCGACGCCGAAGTTTCCTATGACGTCTATGACGACATCAACTTCGCCATCGGCGTGCAGAACCTGTTCGACAATTACCCGGACAAGGTCGATGCGCTGGCCGGTGGTGGATACGCCGTGGGTCAGGTTTATCCCGACACCTCGCCCATGGGGTACAATGGCGGCATGTATTATGCCCGCGTGACCGTCAAGTTCTGAGCCTGAGGCGTGTGCCGGGGGCGGCGGGCCCATCCCTGTTCGCCCCCGGAATTTCCAGCGATCCCTGTCATCTCGACCTTCGCCGCCCCCGGTTCAATCTGGGGGCGGTGCTTGAGGGATTGCGTCCCGATTTCCCATTGAGGCGATGATGGTTGCAACGAACAACATGCCCCCCCGCTCCCGCATGACGCGGCGCGAGCTGCTGGCCATGATCGGTACGGCCGCCGGCAGTTCCGTCATGTATCAGGCGGCGACGTCGCTGGGCTATGCGGCGGAGAGCCCGTTCGCGGGGCCGCCCAGCCTGTCCGGCGCGCCCAAGGGGGCCTCGGTACTGATCCTGGGTGCTGGCTGGGCCGGTCTGGTGGCCGCCTATGAGCTGGGCAAGGCCGGGTACAAGGTGCAGGTGCTGGAATACCGGGAAAAGGCCGGTGGCCGCGCCTGGACGCTGCGCGGCGGCGATACCTACACCGAACTGGGCGGCTTTACGCAGAAGGTGGGGTTCGACAAGGGTCATTACCTGAACCCCGGCCCCTGGCGCGTGCCCTACCATCATCGCGCTGTCATGCATTATTATCGTGAGCTGGGCGTGAAGCTGGAGCCGTTTTTCCAGATCAATTACAACGCCTATGTCCATTCCAAGAACGCCTTTGACGGCAAGCCGCAGCGCTACCGCCATGTGCTGGCCGATTTCAACGGCCATGTCGCCGAGCTTTTGTCCAAGCTCGGGCACAAGGGCGGCCTGGATGGCTATGTCACCAAGGAGGACCAGGAAAAGCTGCTGGAGGCCATGCAGGACTGGGGCGCCCTGGATGATAACTATGCCTATAAGGCCAATGCCGAGACCTCCAACCGCCGTGGCTTTGAGAAGGATCCCGGCGGCGGCCTCTCGGGCGAACCCGTTTTTTCCAAGCCCCTGGAGTTCTCACAGCTGCTGCAATCCGGCCTGTGGCGGGCCATCGGCACGGGGTCCGGCTATGAGTTCCAGACCGCTTTGTTCCAGCCGGAGGGTGGCATGGATGCCGGTCCTCTGGCGCTGGCCGCGAAGGTGAAGGACAAGATCACCTATAACGCCAAGGTCACCGAGATCCAGCAGGACACGGGCGGCGTCACCGTCACCTACACCGACACCAAGGCCGGCGGTGCGGTGAAGACGGCCAAGGCCGACTGGTGCCTGTGCACCATTCCCGCCTCCATCCTGTCGCAGATCAAAAAGAACGTGTCGTCCGACATGGACGCCGCCATCAACGCCCTGCCCTATGAGGCGGCGTTCAAGGTGGGCTTGCAGTTCAAGCGCCGCTTCTGGGAAGAGGATGAGGAGATTTATGGCGGCATTACCTACACCGACCTGCCCATCTCCCTGATCTCATACCCCAACAGCCGTTTTGGCCAGCAGGGCAAGGGCGTGCTGCTGGGGGCCTATCCCTGGGGCCCCTTCGCCTATGAATTCGCGGCCATGGCACCGGAGGAACGGGTGAAGAAATGCGTGGAGTTCGGCGCACAGATCCACCCCCAATATCTCAAGGAATTTGATAATGGCGTGGCGGTCGCCTGGCACCGCGTGCCCTGGACGCTGGGCTGTTTCGGGTCCTGGACGGAGGCGAAACGGGCCGAGCATTACAAGAACATGTGCCAGATCGACGGGCGCATCCTGCTGGCTGGGGAGCATGTTTCCTACCTGCCGGCCTGGCAGGAAGGGGCGGTTCTGTCGTCGCTGGACGCCATCACCCGCCTGCACCAGCGCGTCACCGCCAAATGATGAAGGGGAGACAGAGCATGCGCATGATCAAGCCGCTATCCCTTGCCGCCCTGTTTCTGGCCGCCCTGGCGGCCTGCGGCCCCGCCGGGGCGCAGAGCACCGATGCGCAGAGCAGTGATTTCGCCGATGCCCGCCGCTTTCCCTATCAGAACGGTGAACAGCTCTATCACGCCATCTGTCAGGGCTGTCACATGCCCGATGGCAAGGGGGCGGCCGGGGCGGGGGCTTACCCGGCCCTTGCTGCCAATGGCAATCTGGAGGCCGGGACCTATCCCATCCACATGGTGGTCAACGGGCAGAAGGCCATGCCGGCCTTTGCCTATCTGTCGGATGAACAGGTGGCCGCCGTCGTAAATTATGTCCGCACGCATTTCGGCAACGGCTATAAGGATGCCGTGACGCCCGAGGATGTGAAAGGGATGCGGCAGTAACCATGGTTGATGATCCTGTCCTGCGTCTGGCCTTACCCGAAGACCGGCCGGCGCTGGAGGCGCTTCTGGAACGCTCCGTGCGTGATCTCAGTCAGGGCTATTACAGCCCTGGCCAGATCGATGCCTCGCTGAAGGCGATTTTCGGCATTGATGGCACCCTGATCGCCGATGGCACCTATTTCGCGGTCATGGTCGGCGACCGCTATGCCGCCTGCGGCGGATGGAGCCGGCGTAAGACCCTGTTCGGCGGGGATCAGGCGGCGGGCCGGTCGCCAGACTTGCTGGACCCGGCCATCGATGCCGCCAAAATCCGGGCCTTCTTCGTCGATCCCTCCTTCGCCCGGCGCGGCATCGCCCGGATGATGATGCAGGCCGCCGAACAGGCGGCATTGGCGGAGGGTTTCCGCAGCCTGGAACTGATGGCGACCTTGCCGGGCGTGCCGCTCTATAAGGCGATGGGCTTTGTCTCTACCGGGACTTATGCGGAAAAACTGTCGGACGGCAACATCATCCCGTTTGTGCCCATGCGTAAGGAGATCGGCTGAACTCAGCGTTCCAGCTTCTCCACCGCCAGGCGCAGCAGGGCGATTTCCTCCTGCTGCTGGCGCATCAAGGCCTCCAGCTCATCGGTGCGCAGCCGGTCCAGCTTTTCATGCAGGGCCATGATCTCCAGCTCGGCCTTCAGGTTGATCTCGTAATCCATATTGGCCTGGATACGGTCCTTGGTGGCCTGCCGGTTCTGCGACATCATGATGATGGGGGCCTGTAAGGCCGCCAGGGTGGACAGCATCAGGTTCAGCAGGATGAACGGGTAGGGGTCCCAGGCGAAGCCCCAGATGGCGGCGTTCAACGCCATCCAGACCGCCATGCACAGGCCGAACCCCATCACAAAGGACCAGGACCCGCCCACCGACGCCACCTTGTCGGCCAGCCGGTCGCCGAACGTCATGGAGGCTTCGAAGTCGGAATGGCTGTTGCGGGAAATGGCCTGACGGTGGGCGATGCGGGACAGCACGCGGTGCTCCCGATCCGACAGCACGGTTTCGCCCTGGGTCAAAAGCTGTTCGGCCAGCTGCCGGATTTCGTTATTCATCCCTTAACCCTCTGCTTCACCTCCGCCGCCCGCGGACCATTCCTTGATGCGGGCCAGGTGGGCGTAGTCGGTGTATTTCGGCGCCCAGGCGGGGCGCGGCTGGCTGTGATAGGCCGTGTTCGGGTCATCAAACTGCCGGATCAGATATTCCAGCCCGTCGCGCGCCTCCGCCGCCAGGGCGGCTGGGTCCTCCTTCAGGACGCGAATGGTGCCAGCCGGATCGCCGCCCGACAGGCGCCAATATTCCAGACCGTCCACAGGGGCCGGCTTCACATGCTCAAACCCGCCCTCCGCTGCGATCAGGGCTTCCAGCGGTAGTTGCGGGGCCTTGCCCAGCTTCACATCCTTGTCACCGGGCGGGGTACCGGTCTTGTAATCGATCAGCACCAGACCGCCCGTGGGCGTGCGGTCGATGCGGTCGGCCTTGGCCGTCAGGATGAAATCGCCGCCGGGGCCGGGCAGGGTGATGCGGCCCGTGACCTCTGTGGCCAGCGGCTTCACGGTGCGCCGTCGCTCCGTCTCCTGCGCCACAAACCATTCCGCCACCTTTTCAAAGCGCGGCCACCAGAAGGCGGCGACACCCGGCTGGTCCAGCAGGTCACCGAACGTCCCCCGCCCGATGGCGATCAACTCGCCCAGCGGGTCGGGCGGCAGCGCATCGGGATAGCGGCGAACGAACAGGTCCAGCGCCTTGTGGATGATCTCCCCCCGCTCCGCAGCACCCGGATCGGCGTCGATTGGGTCCAGGGCCGACAGGTCCAGGACCTTTGCCGCATAGATGGCGTACGGGTCGCGCATCCAGGTTTCGATCTGGGTGACGGACAGGCGACGGGGCCGGGCCGATACGGGTGGTTTCGGCGCCGGCGCCGGGCAGGGGCGTACCTGCGCCGGGCGGTCCAGCGCCTGCCACAGACCGCGCCAGTAATCGCCATCCGCCTCAATCCGTCCGCGCAGGCCCGCCTTGTCCAGCACCGTATCCAGCCGCAACAGCCAGCGTGACGGCACGGTGGGCGTGCCCTCCACCCGTTCCGACCGGGTCAGGTAGAGCGTCCTGGCCCCGCAGGATGTGGCGAAATCATGCGCCGCCTGTCCCACCATACGCTCGGGCGCGGGCAGGCCGAAATCCCGGCGCATGGGGCGCGACATCCAGGGGTCGGGCGGCGGGGCGGGCGGCCAGGTGCCCTCATTCAGCCCTGCCAGCACCATGACGTCAAACTGCTGCAACCGGGCCTCCATCAGGCCCAGCACATGCAGACGCGGATGCAGGCCGAAGGCGGAGCGCACGGCCTTGCCAGCGATCAGCACCTCCATCAGACCCGCATAATCCTTGCCGCCCAGCGGGGGATAGCCGTCGGCGGCGTCGCGCAGCTCATCAATGAATTTGGCGGCGGCTTCCCCATCCTTGTCGCGCCACAGCCGGTCTGACCCGGCCTCCCCTTCCAAGGCCGCCAGCGCCTCTGCGGCACCAACATGCAGGCGCAGCCAGTCGGACAGGGGCCGCTCCTCCCCATCCGCGACGGCGGTGGCAAGGCTGCCCATGGCCGCCTCCAGCCGGTCCACCATGGTCAGCAGATCATCGCGGATGGTGGGGTTGGTGATGCGGCGGCGCTTGTCAGCGGCCTCTGACGCCATGAAGCGGATGGCTTGTCGCAGCCCTTCCAGACCGGCGGGCGGGCGCGGACCGCGCAGGATGGCGGTTTCCAGTAACCGCGCCTGACGCCGCAGTTTTCCGGGTTCCCAACCGGCCCCGGCCATCGGATGCTTCAGCAGCGACAGAAGCGGGATGGGCGCGCCCTGTACGGCGGTGTCCATGATCAGGCGCAGATAGGAACCGACCGGCGTCTGCGCCAGCGGGCGGCCCGCACTGTCATCCACACGGATGTCCCAGCGGCGCAGTTCGGTGGCGACCCGCCGGGCCAGATTGCGGTCGGGCGTGACCAGGGCCGCCGTCTGTCCCGGCATTTCCAATGCCTGACGCAGGATCAGGGCGATGATCCCCGCCTCTTCCTGCGGTGTCGTGGCATCAATGCGGGTCAGGCCGGACAGGGCGCTGGGGTCCAGGTTCCCCAGATTGCGCCAGGCCTCCGTGGTGCCGGCCGGGCGCAGCGCCTCGGCGATCAGGGCGGTACGGGCAGGATGGCAGGAGGGGGCGACAGTGGTAGCCAGAGGCCAGTCCGCCACCTGATCGCGCGGCAGGCCGATACGGTCGATCAGCTGTTTCAGGCCGAATTGCGGGTGGGCGTCGTCTAGCGCCGCCCAGGTCGCGTCATCGCACGCCCGGTCCAGGCCCGGTAGCACAACTGAGCCTGTGGGCAGGCGGGCAATGGTGGCCAGTAATTCGGCGGTGGCAGGTATGGAGCCGGTGGAGCCGGCGGCGATGATGGGCGTAGACGGCGGGGCCGCGCGCAGCGCCGCCGCATAGGCCAGCAGACGGCTATTGCGTTCCTGTGCCGGGTCCACGGCCCCCTCTGTGGCCAGGATGGCGGGCCATTGATCGACGATGATCGACAGGAAGGACAGGGTGACCTGCCAATGTTCGGCATAATCATCGGGGACCAGGGCGTGTAGCCGTTCGAACCCCACCATTTCCGTCTGCGTCTGATCCAGCAGCTTGGCCAGCTCCCGCGCCAGCCGTGCCGCCTGCGCGCGCGTTTTGGCAAAGCGGTCGCCGGCGGCGGCGATGGCACGGGCCAGCAGCAATTGACGGCGCAAGGGCGCGATGGCGGGTGGCAGGTCCAGACCACCGGCCTTGCCCGTCACCCCATCCATCATCAACGACACCTCATCCCCGTCCACATCGCCCAGGGGCGCCATGCGGGGCAGCAGGATCGGCCGCCCGCCCGACAGGCGCAAAAACGCCTCCCGCAGCGACCGGACGGCACGGGCTGTGGGCAGCAATACCGTGAACCGGTTAAGTGCCAGCGCATCCCCGCCCGCCTGTTCCCAAAGACCCGCCGCCAGCGCATCCACAAACGGCAGGTTGGGGGCCAGGGTGAAGACCTTGGCCGGGAGCGGGGACGCCGACATCAGGGCACAACCTCCCGGCTGGCCGGGGCCTGAAGATGGCTGTCCACCAGCGGCACCGCGCCCGGCGTGCCGACATGGTACCAGTTGCCCTCATGCCGGACGCCGAACAGACGGCCCGCTTCCTCCGCCCGCTGCCACAGCAGCAGGTTGGAAAAGGCGCCGTCAGGCGTGTCGGCGAACTGGGCCGCCGTCATGATGGAGACGCCGGCCATCACGAAGGGCGAGACCTCCAGGTCCGGGCGCTGCGACAGGCGGCCATCAGGGTCCATCAGGTAGTCGCCGCGCCCGTCATAGCCGATGGCGCTGGGCGTCGGGGTGACCAGCAGCAGACTGTCCATCAGGTCGGGGTTCCAGGCAGCGGCCAGCCGCTTCAGGGCCGGCACCGGCCCGTCCAGCCAGACGATATCGGCATTGACCACAAAGAACGGATCATCGCCCAGCAGTGGCAGGGCATGCTTCACACCGCCCCCCGTCTCCAGCTGCGTTTCCTCCCGCGACAGGGTCAGCTTCAGGTTCCGGCGCGGGTTCGCCTGCAAATGCGCGGCGATCTTGTCGGCCAACCAATGGGCGTTCACCACGGCCTCTTCCACGCCGACCGCTTCCAGCCGGTCCAGGGCATGATCCAGCATGGTGCGGCCACCCACACTGACCAGCGGCTTGGGCGTTTCCAAGGTGATCGGGCGCATGCGCAGGCCCAGACCTGCCGCCAGCACCATCGCCCGCTTGGGCATGAAGGACATCGAACTCACTCCTACCTTTATCGTTCGCCTCAAGCGCCGGCGGGCGCCTCCGCGCCCTTGGCTTCACGCGACCAGGGGGTCGCGGGCGCTCAATGCGCCAGCAGAACCGTGAAGAGGCTGCCCTCTTCCCGGTCCTGCATGTTTCAACGCCCAAGAATATGGGCCACAGCCCCATCGTGGGGCAAATGTTCATCCGTGAAACTTTGTATTGGCGACAACAGCGGGTGTGCGATGGCGGCCCGGAACTGTCCCCAGACACGGGACAGGAAGGCCAGCTGTTTCGCCTTGCCCCCGCCCGCCGCCAGTTGCGCCACCCGGCCCAGGATGCGGGCATGGCGCATGGCCCCCATCACGGCATAGGACGCCATGAAAGCGTCACGCGACAGGCAGGGCTGGGACGCCAGATAACGCTCGATCATCGCCGCCTGGATGTCATCGGGCACATCGCGCCGCGCGTCCTGCAACAGCGACAAAAGATCATAGCTGACGGGACCGATGCCGCCATCCTGCACATCCAGCAGGCCGCAGGCCCGCACGCCAGGACGGTTCAGCCGCATCAGGTTGCCGGGGTGATAATCGCGCAGCAGCAGAGTATCCGGCACGATGCCCAGCACCTGGGTCAGCACGCGCGCCCAGGCATCATCCAGCGCCCGCCGCCCGGCGGGGCTCAGCGGGGTTCCCGCCGCATCCAGATAGGCATCACCGAACAGCGCCACCTGTTTGGTGAACAGGGTCAGGTCATAGCGCTGGATATCCGGAGCCGTACCGGGATCAAAGCGCTGATGCAGATGCGACAGGACATCGGTCGCCACGCGGTAGAGCGGCCAGGGATCGTCACCCCGTTCCAGAAGCCCTGAGAAACTGTCGTCCCCGAAATCTTCCAGCAGCAGCAGGCCCTGGCC
>CALRNG020000027.1:0-13894 GCA_943369495.1 Rhizobium sp. Q54 | reverse complement strand
GGAGGCGACGTGATGCGCAAGGAGGCGTTGCTGCGCGCGGCCCTGTTGCTTCTGCCGACCGTCATCCTGGCGGGATGGGCCCTGTCGCTGCCCGTGCTGCGCGCCGATGACCCGGTGATGCGGGTCCGTCTGGCCGGTTTTGATCCGCGCGATCTGCTGCGCGGCCATTACCTGCTGGCGCGGCTGGACATTGCTGGGCTGCCGCCGGGACGCTTAGGCGCCGAAGACTGTGTCTGCCTGACACCGGGCGGGGCCGATGGCCGGCCGGGTTTCACGACCCTGCCGTCCTGTACCCCGGATGTCCTGTCGGCCTGCCCCTATCCCTTGGCCGATCCGGGGCGGGAATTGCAGATCTACCAGTCGCAGGAGCGGGCTGTCCGGCTGGAGGCGCTGCTGCGCGACGCCACGGTGCGGGTCGATATCGCGGTACGATTCGACGGCCAGGGCGGAATCGCGCTGGAGGATATCCAGGTCGAGGGCAAATCCCTGCCAGAGACCGAATAATCAAGAAGGAAAGCCAGCATGGCGCACGAAGGCCGTTTGATCCGGGTGGAGGTCGCCCTGACCCATCTGGACGGGTTCATGGAATATTTCGGCCACAACCTGCGCCACAGCCGGCAGGAACCCGGCTGTATCCAGTTCCGCGCCGCCCGCTCCCCCTCGGAGGAGAAGGAGGGTGGGCCCGCCATCTTCCATGTCTGGGAGGAATTCGTGGATGAGGTGGCGAGGAGCGCCCATCACGCCTCGGCCCATTTCCAACGCTGGAGCGCCTGGCGCGCCGAACAGGGCGAAGCCGTGGTCAGGGTCGGTCTGGTGACAGAGCCGTGGCCGGAGGATTGAGCTGTTTTCGGCGTGCCGGAAACAGCGACGGCGGCGACCGCCGCCGCGCCGCTCGTGCGGCGTAAGCCTAAGCTGCGGATGCAGCGCCGGCGATTGAGGCTAAAATATCGCCGGATCCTCCCCCGTCCAGCCGCAGGCGGTGAGTGCCGCCCGCATATGGGGCGGGACGGGGGCGGTGATGGTGACAGGCGGCTTGGTGGCCTGAATGGGCACCGTGATGGCGCGGGAATGCAGGTGCAGCATGTCGCCCACCTTGCCCGCAGCGCCTGCGGGCAGATAGATCGGGTCCCCCAGCAGTGGGTGCCCCAGATGCTGCATATGCACGCGGATCTGATGGGTGCGGCCCGTTTTGGGGTTCAGTTCCATGAAACTGACGGGGCCGATGCCCGGCAATTCGCCGCGCCCGCGCACGCGCCACAGCGTGACGGAGGCCTGCCCATTCTCCTTGTCGATCACCATGCGCCAGCCGCGCCGCGCGTCGCTGACCTTGGTCAGGCCGGCATCGATCTTGCCGCTATTGTCGGCCGCATGGCCCAGCGCGATGGCCCAATAGGTCTTGGCCACCTTGCCCTCCTGAAACAGGATGCCCAGCCGGCGCAGCGCCTTGGGATGGCGGCCCAGGATCAGGCAGCCCGAGGTGTCGCGGTCCAGCCGGTGGGCCAGCGAGGGCGGCTTCGGAAAGCCGAAGCGCAGCGCATCGAAATGCCGCTCTAGATTGTCGCCCTTGCCCTTGGCCGTATCCGGTCCCGCATGCACGGCGATGCCTGCCGGCTTGTCCAGCACCAGCATGAGGCCGTCACGATAGAGAAGGCGGGAAAGCAGGTCGGCTTCGTTCATGGGGGGGCCTGGCGGTGAATTCCCCCTTTTTCCGTCATCCCGGCGAAAGCCGGGACCCAGGGGCCACAGGATCAAACCTCTCAGCTTGCGTCGATCGCAGGCGGCTGAAAGGTCGCGCATGTTGCCCCTGGGTCCCGGCTTTCGCCGGGATGACGGGGAGAGGGTGGAGACGGTAAATCCCAGCGTAAATCGAAGGGGCCGCACCGTTGCCGGTGCGGCCCCTTCATTCTACCGGAAACCGGTAACTGCTCAGTGCACTTCCGACCACAGGCGACGCTTCGCGGCGTACATGATGCCGGCGAAGAACACCAGGAACAGCATGACCATCAGGCCGACGCGGCGACGCTCTTCCAGCTTGGGCTCAGCCGCCCAGGCCAGGAAGTTCGTCACGTCCTTGGCCTGCTGGTCGATCGTGGCTGCGGTGCCGTCGGTATAGGTCACGCCGCTATCGTACAGCGGCTGCGCCATGGCGATGGCGTGGCCGGGGAAGTACTTGTTGTAATTGGCGCCCGGCGACAGCTCGAAGCCCGCGGGGGCGTCGGTGTAGCCGGTCAGCAGGGCGTGGATGTAATCCTCGTGATGGGCGCGGGCCTTCACGATCAAAGACAGGTCCGGCGGAGCCTTGCCACCATTGGCGGCGGCCGCAGCCTGCTTGTTCGGAAACGGGTTTTTGAACCGGTCCGAAGGCAGGCCCGGCCGGGTGAACATCTCACCCTGGTCGTTGGGGCCGTCGTTGATTTCCTGCGCGGCGGCAATGGCTTTCACTTCCGCCTCGGTGAAACCGATGTCGTGCAGATTGCGGTACGACAGCAGGTGCATCGCATGGCAGGAAGAGCAGACTTCCTTGTAGACCTGGAAGCCGCGCTGCACGGAAGCGTAATCATAGCCCTTGAAGAAGGACAGGAAGCTGTTCACCCCGCCATGGGCCCAGGTCTGGGCCGGCGGAACCGGGGCGTTGCCGGCGGCCAGGGCCGTGCTGGTCAGGCCAGCAAGGGTCATGGCGCCTGCGGCGATAAGGGTACGAAGACGACGCATCAGGCCTTCTCCCATCACTTGGCGGTGGCGGCGTTGCCGCCGAGGACCGGATTGGCGATGCTGGCCGGCAGCGGCAGCGGCTTCTCGATCCGGCCGATGATCGGCAGGAGCAGGAAGAAGGCGAAATACATCACCGTGCCCAACTGACCGATCAGCACGTAGGGCTGTTCAGCGGGCTTGCCGCCGGCATAACCCAGCATGAAGAAGGCCGGCACCAGGCAGAGCAGCACCCACCAGCGAAAGATCGGGCGGAAACGGGCCGAACGGACCGGCGAGCTGTCCAGCCAGGGCAGGACGAACAGGATCGCGATGGAGCCGAACATGGCCAGAACACCACCCAGCTTGGCCGGGATCAGCACCACATCCGTAAACGGCAGGCCGATCGAGAAGGTGATCGAACGCAGGATCGCGTAGAAGGGCAGGAAGTACCATTCGGGCACGATAAACGCCGGCGTCACCAGCGGGTCGGCCGGAATGTAATTGTCCGGATGGCCCAGCAGGTTCGGTGCGAAGAACACGAAGGAGGCGAAGAAGATCAGGAAGACCGTCAGGCCGAAAATATCCTTCGTCGTGTAGTAGGGATGGAACGGCAGCGTATCCTGCGGACCCTTCGGCTCCACACCCAGCGGGTTGTTGGACCCGGTGATGTGCAGGGCCGCGACGTGCAGGACCACAACGGCCAGCAGCACGAACGGTAGCAGATAGTGCAGCGCGAAGAAGCGGTTCAGGGTCGGATTGTCGACCGAGAAGCCACCCCAGAGCAGGGTCACAATGCTCTCACCCACCACCGGGATGGCCGAGAACAGGTTGGTGATCACGGTGGCGCCCCAGAAGGACATCTGGCCCCAGGGCAGCACATAGCCCATGAAAGCGGTGGCCATCATCAGCAGCAGGATGATGACGCCGAAAATCCACAGCAATTCGCGCGGCGCCTTGTAGGAACCGTAATAGATGCCGCGGAAGATGTGGATATAGACGACGATGAAGAACATCGACGCGCCATTGGCGTGGATGTACCGGATCATCCAGCCCCAATTCACGTCGCGCATGATGCGCTCGACGCTGTCGAAGGCCATGGCCGTGTTGTTCGTATAATGCATCGCCAGGAAGATGCCGGAGACGATCATCGTCACCAGCACGAACATGGCGAGCGCGCCGAAGTTCCAGAAATAGTTGAAGTTACGCGGAGTCGGGAAGGACCCGTACTCCTTGTTCATCATCGTGAAGATCGGCAGGCGCTGGTCGATCCAGTTCACCACCGGGTTCTCGAAATTGGACTGTGGGGCGTGAGCCATCTGGCACTCCCTGACTGGATCTGTCTTTTAGCCGATCTTGACGCGGGTGTCGGTCAGGAACGCATATTCCGGCACGGGCAGGTTCAAGGGCGCGGGGCCCTTGCGGATACGGCCCGACGTGTCGTAGTGCGATCCGTGGCAGGGGCAGAACCACCCGCCGAAATCACCCTTCGATTCGCCCGAGGAGGTGCCCAGCGGAATGCAGCCCAGATGGGTGCAGACGCCGACCAGCACGAGCCAGTTATCCTTGCCTTCCTTGACACGGGCCTGATCCGGCTGCGGATCGATCAGCTCGGCCGTGGGAACAGCGCGGGCGGTGTCGATCTCTTCCTGGGTGCGGTTGCGGATGAAAACTGGCTTGCCGCGCCACATGGCCTTGATGGCCTGACCCGGCTGGATTGGGGCCAGATCGACCTCGATGCTGGCCAGGGCCAGCGTGTCGGCGGCCGGGTTCATGCTGCTGATGAAGGGCCACAAAGCGGCAGCGGCACCAACACCGCCCATGGCGGCGCCAGCCAGATAGATGAAGTCGCGGCGGGTCTGGCCGTCGCCCGCATGCATGGTGTCCGCCATACCTCTCATCTCCTCGGCGAATGGACGCGGCCCCCGTCGGGCCGACGCCTTTACTGAAACAACGATATGGACCCGGGAACCCGGGTTGAATTGGGCTTGTCCGCGGGTCTGTCCACCCCCATCTACTGCGTCACAACGCGCATCGGGAGATGCGGTGCGGCGGGCGATGTGCGATGGGTGGAAGGCCAGCACGAACGGAGCGGCCGGAGGCATCCCCGGTCGCGGATGTTCGATATACATGGCCCGCCAACGGTTGGGAAGCGCGCGCTTCTGGACAATCTGTCGCGCTGCCCGGCGTCTGGGGCATCGATCCCCCGGCACCCTTGCATGGCGGCGTGCTTGCATCCGCACCGGTTTGGGAATATCCCTGATTTCACAGCGTGACTGCCGTGCATTTTATCGGTTGGTTGCGCTGATTTACCGGTAAACGATCTGCCCGGCCTGCGGGCTTTAAGGGATACCGAAGGGATATCGCCCTTGTCCACCGCGCAACCGCCTGTGCAATCACTTGCTGGCCGCCGCGTCCTGCTGATCGTGGCGGGGGGGATTGCTGCCTTCAAGGCGCCTGATCTGGTGCGCCGGCTGCGCGAACGCGGGGCGTCGGTCCGCGTTGTCCTGACCGATGGCGGGTCACAGTTCGTCACGCCGCTGACCCTGCAGGCCGTGTCGGAAGATACTGTCTATCAGGATCTCTGGTCGCTGACCGACGAATCGGCCATGGGCCATATCCAGTTGTCGCGGTCGGCGGACGTGGTGCTGGTCGCCCCGGCCACGGCCAATATCCTGGCCCGCATGGCACACGGTCTGGCCGATGACCTGGCCACCACTGTGCTGCTGGCCACCGACAAGCCGGTGCTGGTCGCACCCGCCATGAATGTGCGGATGTATGAGCATCCGGCGACCCAGGCCAATCTGGCCCTGCTGGCATCGCGCGGCGTCGGCATCATTGGCCCGGACGACGGGGCCATGGCCTGTGGCGAATATGGACCGGGCCGCATGGTGGAACCCCTGGCCATTGCCGACCATCTGACCGGCTGGTTCGCGGCGCGCGAAGCACCCAAGCCGCTGGCCGGACGCCATGCCCTGGTGACCAGTGGGCCCACGCATGAACCGATTGATCCCGTCCGCTATATCGCCAACCGGTCCAGCGGCAAGCAGGGTCATGCCGTGGCGGCGGCCCTGGCCGCGTTGGGTGCCCGTGTGACGCTGGTCAGCGGCCCGGTGCGCCTGCCCGACCCTGTCGGGGTGACGGTGGTGGCCGTGGAGACGGCGGCGGACATGCTGGCCGCCTGCCGTGCCGCGCTGCCCGCCGACATATTTGTCGCCGCCGCCGCCGTCGCCGACTGGCGCGTGGAGGCGGCGGGCCAGAAGCTGAAGAAGACGGAAGGTGGTGGGCCGCCCGCCCTGACCCTGACCGAGAATCCCGACATTCTGGCCACCCTGTCGGTGCCGGGTCCGAACCGTCCGGCCTTGGTGGTTGGTTTCGCTGCCGAAACAAATGACGTCCTGGCCTATGCCCGCGCCAAGCGTTTGCGCAAGGGCTGCGACTGGATTCTGGCCAATGATGTATCGCCCGCCACCGGCACCTTCGGCGGTGACCGCAATTCGGTGCATGTCATCCGCGCCGACGGCACAGAGGAAGCCTGGGAAAACCTGGCCAAGACCGAGGTGGCCAGCCGTCTGGCCGCCGCCATAGCCAATCATTTCGAAAACGGAAAGACATAAGAATGTCGGATATCAGCATTGCCATCCGCCGCCTGCCGCATGGTGCCGATCTGGCCCTGCCCGCCTATGCCACGGCCCTGTCCGCCGGCATGGACCTGCTGGCCGCCGTTGCAGAGCCGGTGACCCTGGAGCCCGGCCAGCGCAAGCTGATCCCCACCGGCATCGCCATCGCGCTGTCGGGCGGGTTTGAGGCGCAAATCCGCCCGCGTTCCGGTCTGGCCCTGAAAAACGGTATCAGCTTGGTCAACAGCCCCGGCACCATTGATGCCGATTATCGCGGCGAGATCGGGGTGATCATCATCAATCACGGCGACCAGCCTTTCACGGTGGAGCGCGGCACCCGCATCGCACAGATGGTGATCGCCCGGCATGAGCGGGCGGTATGGACGGAAGTCGATAATCTGGACGAAACCGCGCGCGGGGCGGGTGGCTTCGGATCGACCGGCACGAAGGGCTGAGGGGGCGGGGATGCTGCGCATATCCAAGAAACTGATGTTCGCCATCGAGACGGTGCTGGACATCGCCTATAATGCCGGGTCCGCCCCGGTACAGTCGGCGGAGATCACGCAGCGCCAGGGCATCCCCAAACGCTACCTGGAGCAGGTGCTGCAAGCCCTGGTACGGGCCGGCGTCCTGGCCGGTGTGCGCGGCCCCAAGGGCGGCTACCGACTGGCCAAGGAACGCCGCCGCATCACCGTGGCGGAGATTGTGCGCGTCGTCCGGGCCCTGGAACAGGCCACCGACCCGATTGAGGAAGAGGTGGGTGCGGAACTGGGCCGGCAGGTCGTCCGCCCGCTCTGGGCGGAGCTGCAGGACGAGGTGATGGCGCGCCTGGAACAGACCAGTATCGAAGACCTCTGCGTGCGCGCCCATCAGGCCGGCGTGGCCAGCGAGGCAGCCTCGAAGCTGGATTTCAGTATTTGAGCGCTTTTGCGTTCCCTCAATCGCCGGGCGCCGCCGTCCGGCGGCTTGGCTTGCGCGACCATGGGGTCGCGGGCGCTCAACGCGCCAATCCACCCGCGATAAGACATCGCGGGTGGGCATCAGCACTTTGACAGCGCCGCCGCCTCCCTATATACACAACATTGATCCGGTATTTCCGATAAATACCACAATGGAGATGTGAAATGTCTGCCAGCACTGAATTCCGTGGCAAGATCTATGACAGCATCCTGGACACGATCGGCGCCACGCCGCTGGTGCGGCTGAACCGGCTGGCGGCCAAGCATGGCGTCGTGGCCGACGTCGTGGCCAAGCTGGAATTCTTCAACCCGCTGTCCAGCGTGAAGGACCGTATCGGCAAGGCCCTGATCGAGGCGGCAGAGGCCGAGGGCAAGATCTCCCCCGACCGCACCGTCCTGATCGAACCGACCTCAGGCAATACCGGCATCGCGCTGGCCTTTGTCGCCGCTGCCAAGGGCTATCGCCTGATTCTGACCATGCCGGAAAGCATGTCGATCGAGCGGCGCAAGATGCTGAAGCTGCTGGGGGCCGAGCTGGTCTTGACCCCGGCGCCGCAGGGCATGAAGGGCGCCATCGCCAAGGCCGAGGAATTGCTGGCCAGCACGCCCGGCGCTTATGTCCTGCAGCAGTTCAAGAACCCGGCCAACCCGGCCATCCACCGCGCCACGACGGCGGAGGAAATCTGGACCGATACGGCGGGCAAGGCCGACATCCTGATTTCCGGCGTGGGCACCGGCGGCACCCTGACGGGCGTGGCCCAGGTCCTAAAGCAGCGCAAGCCGGGCTTCAAGGTTGTGGCGGTCGAACCCGAAGACAGCCCCGTCCTGTCCGGCGGCCTGCCCGGCCCGCACAAGATCCAGGGCATCGGCGCCGGCTTCGTGCCCGACATCCTGGACAAGGAACTGATCGACGAGGTGCTGCGCATCTCCAATGTCCGCGCCTTCGAACTGGCGCGTGAGGCGGCCCGGACGGAAGGTCTGGCTGTCGGCATTTCGTCGGGTGCGGCGCTCGCCGCCGCGTTCGAAGTGGGCGCGCGGGCGGAGAACAAGGGCAAGATGATCGTCGTGGTCCTGCCCAGCTTCGCCGAACGCTACCTGTCCACGGCCCTGTTCGAGGGTCTGGAGTAAGCATTTCCTGATAGGATCGCTGTCGCCCCGGCCAAACGGTCGGGGCGATGTCGTTTCTGGACCATCACCTTCATGACCCCCGACGCCTTCCGCGCCCTCGCGCTCGCCAACCCCGTCAACGCCACCATCCTGGAAAGACTGCCCGCCCTGGGGCTGGAGCAGGCCTATCTGGTGGCGGGGTGTCTTTATCAGGCCGTGTGGAATGCCCGTGATGGGCGGGCGCCCGGTTGGGGTGTGAAGGATTACGACCTGTTCTATTACGACCAGGACACAAGCTGGGAGGCCGAGGATGCGGTCATCCGGCGGGCCGCCGATCTTTTCGCCGATCTGGGCGGTGAGGTGGAACTGCGCAATCAGGCGCGCGTCCATCTCTGGTATCCGCAGCGATTCGGCAAGGTGATCGGCCCGCTGGACAGCAGCCAGGACGGTATTGCCGGCTTTCTGGTGCGCTGCACCTGTGTCGGCCTGTCGCCTGTGGGGGAGGTGGTGGCGCCCTATGGGCTGGACGAGTTGGCCGCCGGTATCCTGTCGCCCAATCCCCGCACCGACAATCCCGCACAGTACCGGGTCAAGGTCGATAGCTACCGTGCCCGCTGGCCCTGGCTGGTTGAAAGAGAGTGATGGAACAAACGCCGCTTTCAGTTGTTACCCCCGCATCGCCGGCTGAATGCCGGTTTGGATGTGAGAGGTTGTTATGAAGAAACGTACCCTGACCCTGGCGATCCCGCTGCTGATTTCCGCCTTCGCCCTGTCGGCCTGCAACACGGTGGAAGGCGTGGGCAAGGATGTGAAGTCCGGTGGCAAGGCCATCGAGAGCACGGCCAAGGACGCCAAATAGTAAAACTTGCGCCTCAAGCGCCGGCGCCGTATCCGCGGCTTGGCTTCACGCCGCACGTGCGGCGCGGCGGCAGTCGCCGCCGGAGCAGTTTTCGGTCAACCGAAAACTGCTCTGCCTGTGCTTGCCCCGGCGGGGCGTTGGCGTCATGGTGACCCCCATGAGCACGCCCCCCGCCGACCCCGCCCGCCTGTCCCCGCCGCCGCCCACCTGCGGACCGCGCGTGCGCCTGGTGCCGCCGGGGGAGGATCGGGAACGGCTGGTCTGTCCTGACTGTTCCTATATCGCCTATGAGAATCCGAAGATCGTGGTCGGCGCCGTCGTGACCGATGACGAAGGTCGGTTTCTGCTGTGCCGCCGCGCCATTCAGCCGCGCAAAGGGTACTGGACCCTGCCCGCCGGCTATATGGAACTGAACGAGACCACGGAGCAGGGGGCAGCAAGGGAGGCGATGGAGGAGGCGGGTGCCCACATCGCCATCGACGCCCTGCTGGCCGTTTACAATATCCCCCGCATCTCCCAGGTGCAGATGATCTACCGCGCCCGCCTGTCCGATCCTGCCATCGCGGCGGGGCCGGAGAGCCTGGAGGTTGGCATGTTCGCCTGGAAGGACATTCCCTGGGATGAACTGGCCTTTCCTAGCGTTGTCTGGGCCCTGCATGAATGGCGGGCGAAGGCGGGGCAGGCCGTATTTGCCCCCGGCACCAACCCGCCACCGCCCGTCGAGGGCTTGTAAGCCGCGTTTCGTCCGGGCACAGTCGCAGCAGAAGCGACCAACAGCCGGATAGAAACATGCGCCGTTCCCAGACCGCCGCCCAGGGTACCATCCACCGCCTGACACTGGACAGCCAGGTGCTGCGCGGCAATTTGATGGGCGACAGCTCGACACGCGAGGTGCATGTCTATGTGCCCGCCGGCCATGATGGACGCGATCTGCCGCTGCTGGTCGATATTGTCGGCTACACGGCGGGCGGACCCGCCCATACCAACTGGAAGAATTTCGGGGAGAACCTGCCCGAACGGCTGGACCGGCTGATCGACAGTGGCGCCATGGCGCCGGCGGTCGTGGCCTTACCTGACTGTTTCACGCGCCTGGGCGGCAACCAATATATCAATTCCGCCGCCCTGGGCCGCTGGATGGATTTCCTGTGTGATGAGGTCGTGCCCTTTGTGGAGGGGCGCTTTGCCTGTGGCGGCGTCGGCCGACGGGCGATTTTCGGGAAAAGCAGTGGGGGCTATGGCGCGCTGGCCCATGCCTATCTGCGGCCCGATATCTGGGCGGCCTCGGCCTGTCATTCGGGCGATATGGGGTTTGAGCTGTGCTACCTGCCCGACATGCCGGGCGTGCTGCGGTCGCTTGCCCGCTATGGCGGCTCCATTGAGCGGTTCATGAATGCCTTTGAGACGGCGCGCAAGGTGGATGGCAAGGACACCCATATCCTGATGATCCTGTGCATGGCCGCCACCTACGACCCCGACCCCAGCCAATATCTGGGCATCCGCCTGCCCGTGACGCCGGATACGTGCGAAGTGATTGAGGAACGCTGGGCCAACTGGCTGGAATGGGACCCGGCGCGCATGGTGGAAAAACACGCCGAGTCCTTGCGCGGGCTGAAGGGCCTGTTCATCGATTGCGGCGACCGCGACCAGTATAATCTGGTCCATGGTGCCCGTCGTCTGCACCGCCGGCTGGAAGCGTTGGGGATCAAGCACCGGTATGAGGAATTCCCCGATGACCATTCCTCGGTCGATTACCGGATGGATGAAAGCCTGCCCTTCCTGGTCCGCGCCCTGAACGGGTGAGGCGCGCATGGCCGACCAGGACGTCACCGCCCTTGATCCCGCCGACGCCGCAGAAATGGCCAAGGGTCGGCTGCGCCTGGACAAATGGCTCTGGTATGCCCGTTTCCTGAAAACCCGCAGCCAGGCAGCCAAACTGGCCGGGTCCGGCAGTCTGCGCATCGGCGGGGCGCCCGTGACCAAAGCCAGCCAGGTGGTGAAGGTGGGCGATGTGCTGACCTTCCCGCTGGGCGCTTATGTCCGGGTGATCAAGGTCAAGGCGCTGGCCGCCCGGCGGGGACCGGCACCAGAAGCGCAGGCCCTTTATGAAGATCTGGACCCGCCGACGCCGGAGGCGCGGCTGCCGCGGGTATAGGGGTCAGGCCGCCCGCCCATCCAGCAGGATCGTAGCCTCAATCCGCCCATAGTCGGCGCGCAGCCGCCCCTGTTCGTCACGTTCCACCAGACCAACAGCCTCCAGGGCCGTGACATCGGCATGCACGCGCTTGAAATCGCGCCCCAACGCGCGGGCCAGGGCACGGATGCTGACCGCCGGTTGCTGGTGCAGGTGGCGCAGCAATTCATGCCGCTTGTCGGTCATGGTGGCGGCCAGGGCCGACCAGGACAGGAAGGTGACATTGTCCTGGGGCTGAACATTCTCCCCTGCTTCAGCCCGTTCTATCACTTCGCTGATGCGGGCGACCGCGTCGTGCAGATTGCCGCCGACAAACACTTGTTTTCTCATCTGCGCCTCCTGATCGCTTGTACTTCTTCCACGAACGGGTCCAACAATTCCGAAAGGGATGCCATCACCCGTCAACAGCAGCAAGCGCCATTGGGGGATTAAACTGGTACAAATCCTACCAATCATGCGCCGTCTTGAACGCTGCGTTGCATCCAGGCGCCCGGCGGAGGGGCGGCACCCGCTTGCCGTGGTCGGGTCCTGCCGCTATGCTCCGCCACCACGTAACAATGTGACCGTAAAGCCACCCCCGTCTTTGCGGTTCGATCCTTGACCCCCAGGTGAGTGACCATGGCCCGCACCCTCTATGACAAGATCTTCGACAGCCACACCGTCCACCGTCAGGAAGACGGCACCGCCGTGCTGTATATTGATCTGCATCTGGTGCATGAGGTGACGAGCCCGCAGGCCTTCGAAGGTCTGCGCATCGCGGGGCGCACGCTGCGTCAGCCCAAGAAGACCCTGGCCGTGGCCGACCATAATGTGCCGACCAGCAAGGACCGTCTGGCCGGCATCAAGAATGAGGAAAGCCGCATCCAGGTGGAGCAGCTGGCCATCAACGCCAAGGAGTTCGGCGTTGAGTATTTCGACATGAGCGATATCCGTCAGGGCATCGTGCATGTGGTCGGGCCGGAGCAGGGCGTGACCCAGCCGGGCATGACCATCGTCTGCGGTGACAGCCACACGGCGACCCATGGCGCCTTCGGCGCGCTGGCCTTCGGCATCGGAACCTCGGACGTGGAACATGTGCTGGCCACGCAGACCCTGCTGATCAAGAAATCGAAGAACATGCTGGTGAAGGTCGATGGCGACCTGCCGCCGGGCGTCACCGCCAAGGACCTGACGCTGGCCGTGATCGGCAAACTGGGCACGGCCGGCGGCACCGGCTATGTCATCGAATATGCGGGCAAGGCCTTCCGCGACCTGTCCATGGAAGGCCGCATGACGGTCTGCAATATGGCCATCGAGGCGGGTGCCCGCGCCGGCCTGATCGCTCCGGATGAGAAGACCTTCGACTATCTGCGCGGCCGCAACCGCGCGCCGCAGGGGGCCGATTTCGACCGCGCGGTCGAATATTGGAAGTCCCTGCCCACGGACGAAGGGGCGGTCTATGACAAGGTCGTGGAACTGAACGCCGCCGATATCGTGCCCCTGGTCACCTGGGGCACCAGCCCGGAAGACGTGGCCCCGATCACGGCCAATGTGCCCAGCCCCGCTGATTTTAAGGACCCGAACAAGGCCAAGGCCGTTGAGCGCTCGCTGGCCTATATGGGTCTGACGCCGGGCACGCCCTTGTCGGAAGTGCCGGTGCAGAAGGTCTTCATCGGTTCCTGCACCAACAGCCGCATCGAAGACCTGCGCGCCGCCGCCGATGTGGCCAAGGGCCGCAAGGTGGCCGACGGCGTCTATGCCATGGTCGTGCCCGGTTCGGGTCTGGTGAAGAAGCAGGCCGAGGAAGAAGGCCTGCACACCATCTTCACCGAGGCGGGCTTTGACTGGCGGGAGCCCGGCTGTTCCATGTGCCTGGCCATGAATGACGACAAGCTGAAGCCCGGCGAACGCTGCGCCAGCACGTCCAACCGCAATTTCGAAAGCCGCCAGGGCCCCGGTGGCCGCACCCATCTGGTCAGCCCCGCCATGGCCGCAGCCGCCGCCATCAAGGGCCACCTGACCGACGTGCGGACCCTCGCGTAATGGCTGTGATGACCAATCCTGTCGCGAAGGCGACAGGATTGGGTTACAGCAAATCCCGCAGGATGGGGATCAGCGGGATATCCGCCGGCGGCATCGGGTAATCGGCCATCCGCACCGGCTTGACCCAGGCCAGTTGCTGCCCCTCCATCGGCGTGGGCGTGCCCTTCCAGACGCGTGCCACATAAAGCGGCATCAGCAGGTGGAACGTCTCATAGCTGTGGCTGGCAAAGGCGATGGGGGCGAGGCAGCTTTCCGCCGTATCGATCCCCAGTTCCTCCTTCAGCTCCCGCACCAGGGCCGCCTCCGGCGTTTCGCCCTCATCGACCTTGCCGCCGGGAAACTCCCACAAGCCCGCCATGGACTTACCCGGCGGACGCTGGGCCAGCAGCACGCGCCCATCGGCATCGACCAGGGCAACGGCGGCCACCAGGACCGTGCGGACCGGCCC
>CALRNG020000026.1:0-14038 GCA_943369495.1 Rhizobium sp. Q54 | reverse complement strand
GACGGGTCACGACACACTGGCGGCTGGCGGAAGAGTTCCAGAAGCGGCACCCAAAGGTGCGGGTCGAAGCTGACCGCATCTATGTGCGCGACGGCGATATCTGGACATCCGGCGGGGTCAGTGCTGGCATTGATCTGGCCCTGGCATTGATCGCGGAAGATCTGGGGGAGAAGATCGCGCGGCAAGTGGCACAGGAAATGGTGGTGTATTTCCGCCGACCGGGCGGCCAGTCGCAATTCTCCGCGCTTGCTGAGCTGGGTGGCGGAGAAAGCGTCTTTTCACCACTGCTGGACTGGATGCGGGCGCATCTGTCGGAGCCGCTGACCGTCGAACAGCTCGCCGGTCGAATGGGCATGAGCCCTCGCAATTTCTCGCGCGCCTTCGTGCGGGCCTTAGGCGTCAGCCCCGCCAAGGCCGTAGAGCGGCTGCGCGTGGAATCCGCCCGCGAACGGATTGAAAACTCACAGGAGCCCATTGAGAAGATTGCGGTTTCCACGGGCTTCAATGACCCCGAACGCATGCGCCGATCATTCTTGCGGGCGTTCGGTCAGCCCCCGCAGGCTCTCAGGCGCACTTATACTGACCGGCATTGACCAGGCCCCATTGACGCCCTCGGGCGGGGAACGCCGCAATCCATATCAACAGAACAGGTGCTGGCCGTTTTCGCGGAAATCGGCACGCAGAAAATCGATCAGCATCCGCGTCCGTTTGAAACTGTTCGTTTCTTCGTGCGAAACGATCCACAATTCACCCTGATCCGACAGCTCGATCGGGATTGTCACCAGATCCGGATAGAGATGCTTATAGAAGGTGGGCAAATGCCCGACACCCATTCCCGCACGGACGGCGGAAAGGTAGATGGAAATCGAACTGGTGCGCAGCTTGATCCGATCTCGGGCCCGCGCTTCCTGCATCAGCGACACGTTCCAGCCCTGAACCTCGTGGGTATCATATTGCAGGAACCAATGGTGATCGACTTCTGAAACGTCTGATATCAAACCGAAATCACGGACATAATCTTTACTGGCGAAAAGCGTGAAGCCCACCGATCCGATCCGGCTTCCAACCAGGCGCGGTTCTGTTGGCCGCGCCCACCCAATCGCCACATCCGTACCGTTGGTCAGAAGATCATATTCGCCGTGGCTGGGGATCAGTTCCAGGCTGATCTCCGGATTCATCTTGCAGAATTCCGCGATACGCGCGGTGAGCCAGAGGACGGCCAGCCCCTCCGTCACGGACAGTTTCACGGTACCGCTGGGGCGCACATCCAGGGCCCGCAGACGATCGTTGGTCTCGCGGGTCAGTTGTTCGATCATGACTGCATGGTCGAAAATCTCCGACCCGGCCTGCGTCAGCTTGAACTCCTGCCCGAACCGTTCGAGCAGTTTGGTGCCAAGGGTTTCCTCCATGCGGCGGAAACGGCGGGCCACCGTTGTCTGATTGGCACTCAAAATGCGGGCGGCCCCTTGGAAATTGCCGCTGCGGACGACCGCGAGAAACAGCCGGAGATCGTCCCAATCCTTGATGCCATAGTCAGAGCTGAGCGGCACCCTGCGTGTGTCAGTCATCCCGTCGACATCCGCTCCCAACCGCAGCCGTTCAACATGGCTGGCGTTAGGCAGACTATCGCCGAGTGCGCGCATGATCAACTTTTCCCATGCGGTAGCATGCGGCCAACGCGCAAAGACTGACCGTCGCCGCCGCCATCACATAATAGCTTGGCGCCACGGCCGATTGCGTCCAGTCGATCAGCAGCACAAAGATCATCTGGGCAAAGCCGCCGCCCGTCATGACCGCCAGATTGTAGGATACGGCCAACCCCAGAGAGCGGCTACGGATGTCGAACAGATCCGCCAGTATCGCTGGCAGCGCCCCCACATAGAGTGCCGCGCCGATGGCAAGGGCGAATTGCCCTAGCAGGATCGACATCTCATCCCTGCCGACAATCATCGCGGCAAAAATCGGATATGTGGCGATGATCAGCAGCACGGCGGAGACAGTGCCGTGGCGTAAGGCGCCGAAGCGGTCCGCCATGTATCCCGCCAGGGGGGACACGAAGACCAAGGTCACGCCGGAAACCAGCGCGCTGCTATAGACAATGGCCGGATCGGCGTCGAGCATCGACTGGGCGAAGCTTGGGATATAGACGAGAAAGTAGATCGTTACGTTGCAGGCCAGCACGGCGCCGGCGCCCACAAGGCACCTGAGAATGAAATCGCCGGATCGTGAGGGGCCTTCATGCCCGCGCGGTTGCGCTTCAACAGCCTTGAATTCGGGCGTCTCATCGGCTTTGCGGCGGATGATATAGGCAATGGGCCCCAGGGCCGCGCCGATCAGGAATGGAACACGCCAGCCCCAGGCCGTGATCTCTTCCGCGGATAACAAGCTGCCCAGCGCCAACCCGATCAGCGCGGCAAGCACCATGCCCATTCCCTGGCTTGCGAACTGCAGGCTGGAGAAGAACGCCCGGCGGTTGGCCGACTGTTCAGCAAGATAGGCGGCGGCGCTACCGAACTCCCCGCCGACGGAGAAACCCTGCACAAGCCGCGCGATCAGAAGCAGGATGGGCGCTGCGACGCCAATCACCGCATAGGGTGGAAGGATGGCGATGGCGAACGTGCCGAAAAACATCAGCACGCTGGCATAGATCAGGGCTGTGCGCCTGCCGGACCTGTCCGCAATGCGCCCCAGAACAATGGCCCCCAGCGGGCGCGCGATGAAGGAAAGGCCAAAGGTCCCATAAGCCAAAAGCAGCGAACTTGTTCCATTCGCGGCCGGAAAGAAATTAGTGCTGATGGCACTCACGAAATATGCATAAACAAGAATATCGAACCATTCAATTGTGTTTCCGATAATGGCGGCACCAACATTGCGGATACGTGGCGTCATACCGTCACCTCTGGCCGGCACATGACGGCGAATAGATTGTTCATGAACAACATGCCCTTTTCAATCTCACCGATCTCGATATATTCATCGGTCTGATGGGCCTGATCGATGGATCCGGGGCCGCAGATGACGGTGGAGAAGCCAGCCTGCTGAAACTGCCCGGCCTCGGCACCGAACGATCCGGCCGTCAAATCCGCATTGTCACCGCCGACAAGGCGGACGAAAGCTTCGGCCTCACTGCCCGGTATATGGGCCAATGGCGGAACCGACGCCAGCTTTTCGAAACTGACGGTCGCGGCGGGATAGTCGCGGCGGATCCGCTCAATCTCCGCATGGAAGGGTCTTAACACCTCCTCCGCATCATGTTCGGGCAGGGAGCGCAGGTCAAAAAGGAAGCTGGCTTCCGCGGCCAGGATATTGGCCGCCGTCCCCCCCTGCATCACCCCGATGGTCAGGGTGGAGAATGGCGGCTGGAAGTCCGCGTTACACATGTCCTCTGCCATCAACCCGTCAGCGATGCGCAGAAGCAGGCTCATCAGACGGATCGCCAGCGCATTGGCCGAAAGCCCAAGATGCGCCGAGCTGGAATGGGCCGGCACGCCCGTCACCTTCACCTTGTAGATATTCACGCTCTTGTGGCTACCCATGATCCGCATCAAGGACGGCTCACCAACAATGACGACAGCCGGCAAGGCAATGGTGGAGCGGATATGGTCGATCAGCGGTGGCGCCCCCAGGCAGCCAACCTCCTCATCATAACTGAAGGCAAGATGCACAGGGCGTTTCAACGCCTTGATCTCGTTGAAATCCAGCGCCGCCAGACAGCAGGCAATGAAGGACTTCATGTCCGCCGATCCGCGCCCGTACAGACGGCTTCCACGCCGTGTCAGAACGAAGGGATCGCTGGTCCATGGCTGATCAATTACCGGCACCACATCGGTATGGCCGGACAGGACCACACCGTCCGGTCGATCCGGACCGATCCTGGCGAACAGATTGGCCTTGCGGCCACTGTCATCCAACAGCAATTCGGCTGTGATGCCACGCTCTGCCAGCAGCGCCATGACATAGTGCATAAGGTCCAGGTTGCTGTAGCTGGATACCGTGTTGAACGCGACGAGATCGGATAGGATACTGACAGCGCGGGTTGCAGCATCGGAAGGGGAAACATGTGTCACAGCGATAATTCTCCCGTGTAGCAGCACAGTTGCCGCCGCCAACCCTCGAATTTCCGGGACAGGCGTTTCAGGCTTTTCTCTGAAACACCTGCACCCATGATCATTGAGGGCTGCCCAAATTCATCTTCACATTCTGGTATTTCTGTCGGCCCGGCACTTCAGAATCTGGCCTCATACTGGATACCGACTGTACGCGGCCGATAACGGACCTCCGTCACATTGACGGGCGCGGGAATGGTAATTCCATCCCAGTTGGTCAGGTTCTGCACGAACAGTGACACTGTATGGCCGGACTGCATCATAATGTCGAAGCCGGCATTCACGATCAGCGGCTTATCGCTTTTGAAGACGGCGGCGGGAATATCGGCGGTACCGACGGCCAGCCTGAGTTCCTGCGAGGAACGATAGTTCACTGAGGCATTGAACCGGCCATCGACGCTGTCGGTGATTGCGAAATCGTAGCTGGCAAAGGCACTTGCCGTCCATTTCGGGGAGAAGGCCGTCCGCGATCCCTTGGGATAGAGGACGACATCCACCGGCGGCCCGCTGGGGTTCCGCGGGTCGGGGGTGGGTTGCGTGACGTCGGCGTCCTGCTTCAGGTTGTTGAAGCTGAAACTGCCACCGAACTGGAAAGCGCGTGACGGCTTCAGCGTCAGGCTGGCTTCAGCCCCAAGCCCGCTTGCCGACGAGCCATTGACCGTCGCATTCGTGTAGGCACCGTTATAGATCACCTGCGCGATCTGCTGCACCTTGTTCCATTGGATCTTGAACAGCGACGCCTCGTAAACGGCAAAGCCGTCAAGCAGGCTGCCCTTGGCGCCGACTTCGTAATTATGGAGCCTGTCGGCATCGGCCGGCTTCAGACCGGGCGCCGATACCAACGCCAGCGGACCCTGGTTCAGACCACTGCGGAAACCCTGGGAATAGGACGCAAAGGCCGTGAATGTCGGGCTTGGCAGATAGGTCGCAACGAAACGCGGCGTGACCGCCTTGAATTTGGCCGTTTCCTCCTTCGGGGGGATAAAGCCGCCGGGCAGCACGTCAGTGGAGGATTTGTCGTGGAAATACCGCAGGCCACCGGTCAACTCGACCGTGTTGTCAGCCAAGGCCCGGGTGAGTTCCCCGAAAACGGCATAGGATTGGGACGCGTCGCGCCAGTTGAGAGCGCCCGGCAGAACCCCTGGAAGCGTCTGAAGGGATTTGCCATCCGCATCCCGGTAGAAGAAGCCAACCGACTTGCGCCAGGGACCATCCGCAGCCGAGCTGAACAGCAACTCCTCTGTGAATACCGTGGATGGCAGGTCCCCGGATAGCTGCAGCGGGATGGCGCCCCCGGCGACGTAGCTGAAATCGCTTTTGATATCCTGATGGAAATCAAGATAGCTGGTGGCGCTGGAGATCGACATGAAGGGCAGTTCATAGACGATCTTGGCGTTATAAGCCTGAAATTTGGTGACCCCAGGTTGTTCGACCGTGGTGGACTGGTTTCCATCTTCGTCCGCGTAATTCGCGGAATCATAGGCGTCGCGGGAAAACCAGGCCGTAAGGTCGACGCGAAGATCCTCGGTCGGCAAGGCGGCGACCTTGACGCGCAGGCTCCGGGACGTTGCGTCATTCGCGTCGGTCACATTCCTGCGCGGTTGCTCGACCCAACCACCCAGGCTTTCATAACCGCCAACGACACGGATGGCGAGCTTATCCTCGATCAGCGGGATGTTCGCCGCCGCATCGGCACGGTAACTGGCCTCGCCCCCCTTGGTGAACGACATGCCACCGCGCGCCTTGAATTCTGATTTCAACGGATCGGCGTCATTGGTGATGAGACGAACAACACCGTTAAGGGCGCTGGCGCCATAGAGTGTGCCTTGCGGCCCGCGCAGCACTTCAATTCGCGCCATGTCATAGGCATTGGTATTCGGCACGATGGCGGCACGTACCAACCCGAACGGGATGGAGTCCAGATAATAGCCGACGGTCGAGGAACCGGCGCCATAGGGCACACCCGGCGACACGCCGCGGATGGAAACCTGGGTCAGGTTGCCGGCATCGCTGCTGGACTGGGAGATCCCCGGCACCTGAAGCAACGCTTCCAGTGCACCGCCCGTGGCCTGCTGGTCGAGCTGTTTTCCGCCAAGCACAGCAATCGAGATGGGGACATCCTGCAGCGACTGTTCGCGCTTCTGCGCCGTCACGATGATCTCTTCCAGCATAATGTCGCTGTTCGCCGGCGCCGACTGGGCCATCCCAGGCTGAGCGGCAACCGCCAGCGAAAGCCCAAGCATCGCAACACCCGACACCGTCGCCTTCAACCGGAACCGTTGCAAACGGTGCGAGGCACGCTTGTCATCACCCATATCTTCATCTCCCGTGGTCATTGACCAAAGTGTTTGAGCCTGCCCTGTCAGCAGCCATTGAATGTTGATTGGACCCGACGGTTGACCCTCGGGTCGGCAGTGGTTCGCATTTCAGTTCTTGATTGACTGAATTACGACCATCACAGGTGAGAAGCCTCTGGTAGACAGAGGTCGGAATTCGAAGCAAACAGATTACACATCGGAGTGACGGAAAAATTGCCAGTATTTCCCATGAAAATTCGACCAATCCACCCCATGGATCAACATGTGGTGCATTTTACCTTCCGGCGACCTGATTTTCTTAGAATTCCACTCGATATTTCTTCCCCTGTGAGGTTAAACAAGCCACCAAACGGGCAGCCTGGAAATCTGCATTTTCGCAAGCTCACTTCACTGAAATGCATATGTGTGTTCGCGTGCGGTGGAGTTGCGCGCCGTCGCGGCAAGGTGTGCGTGATTGATACGGAAACGGTCAGGCACGCATCAGAGCAAGCCTCTGTCAGCCGCATCGGCCAAGGTCGCCCTCATCCCCTTTTCATAGATCGATGACAGCCAGCCCCCGACCGCCGCGAGCAGACGCGGGTCCCTTCCGACAGGGCCGAACAATTCACCGATCGACAGCAATGGCGTGGGGTCCTGACCGCCTTCTTGGGCCTTGCGTGCCAGCAGTTCCGCCATCGGATGCATGATCCTGAAGACGTCGCCCTGCTCTCCCCGCCCGGTGACACGACGGCACCATGCCGCCAGACCCAAGGCCAGCAGATCGACCGGCTGATCCTTGTCGAGGCGATCACGGATCGGTTCGACAAGGTAGTTGACCGGCGCATCGGTATTGACCCGCTGCGTCGTATCCCGGACGGCCCGGTTTGCAAACCGGTCGATGAGTTGCTGTTTGTATCGGGGCAAGTCGATACCGGGAACCGGCAGCAGGGTGGGCCCCGTTTCCTTCTCCATCAGCGCCGTCATGTAGCGGCGGATAAGTGGGTCCGCCACCGTGTCACTGATCAGCGCATAGCCGCAAAGCTGCCCCGGCCCGGCGATGGCAAGGTGGCTGGTGTTCAAAAGCCGCAGCTTCATCAGTTCGTAGGGCGTGACGTCCTGTACGAACTGCACCCCCACCTTCTCCCAGGCGGGACGCCCTGCCACAAAATCATCCTCCATCACCCATTGCCGAAACAATTCGGCATGCAGTGCCGCGCGGTCGTTGAGCCCTGTCCGCGCGCAAAATGCCGTAATCTCATCGGCGGTCGGTACCGGTGTGATCCGGTCGACCATGGAGTTCGGAAAGCTCACCTTTTCCGCGATCCATCGCGCCAGTCCGGGGTCCTGACGGTCGGCCAGAGCCAGCACGATGGATTTCAAGACGTTGCCATTATGCTGGATATTGTCGCAGCAGAGCGCCGTGAACGCGGCCCGCCCCGCAACCCGCCGCCTTCGGCAGGCTTCCACCAACAGGCCCGGAACCGTGCGGGGATGGTGCGGATCGCAGAGATCGGCGACGATGTCGGGACTGGAAAAATCCAGCGTCTTGGTCGCCCGGTCGAGATGGTATCCATTCTCCGTTACCGTCATGCTGACGATGCGTGTCGCAGGTGCATCGATGGCCGACAGCAGCGCCTGCGTCGACGCGGAGGCATCGATGGTCGCCATGATCGATCCGATCACCGCGCGATGCTCTTGCGTGCCTTCACGCTCGATCAGGCTGTAGAGCCCTCCGTGCGCGCCCAATACCTCCAGCAAATCCCTGTCGGATGCGCGCAAACCCCCGCCAATGATCCCCCAGCCCAGCGCCTGCTCATCCACCCCCATCAGGTCGTGGGTATAGCGGGCCATATGGGCGCGGTGAAATCCGCCCAGTCCGATATGGACGATGCCGGGGCTGACACGACGCACATCATAACGCGCGGGCTCAAATCCGGTGGGCGGACCCACGAAACTGGCGCGGGACAATAACCTGGCGGTCATCGGGCATCCTCCAATGGAATCGACTGAATATTCTGTGTGCGCTCACCCTGCAGGGTCGGGCTGACAATGGCCTGGCGCCATTCGTGGATCAGACGATCCCGCCTTGCATGGTCCTGAAGGCTGAGCAGGACCGGTGTCACGGTGGCCTTGGCAAGCAGCGCATCGGCATGAGCCTCGGCCATCGCCTGCGGCTCGTCAGGCGGTGCGAGGCCGCGACGGGCGATGTCCCGCGCGTCGCCAGACACCATGAATTCGGCAAACCGCAGGGACGTTGATGGGGTACGGGCTCCCTTTGGCACCATCAAAGACAGCGTTTGAAGTGCCTGATAGTCATCCGGTACCAACACCGCTATCCGGCTGCCGGCGCGTTGCGCCGCATAGGCATAAGATAGCTGCACATTGTAGGCGAAATGGATTTCGGCGCGGTCCACCGCGTCAACCATGGCGTTGGAGCAGCAGTAAAGCCTGATCTCAGCGCGCCCGAGCCCTTCGAGCAGGCGACCGTAAAGGGCGGACTGACGGGCGTCGGACGCGGCGAAATTGTAGCCGTCGGCGGATGCCTCGATATCATAGGTTCCGATGCGATGACCGCCGTGCGGAACACGCCGCAGCCACTCCAGCAGCGCGATATGGCTGGTTGGCAGGGCGCTGCCATCGGAAGGTTTCGCGAACACGAACACCGCCGGTTCAACCGTGAAGGCAACAACTTCATTGCGCCAATGGGCCTGTCCGGGTGCAGCCTCCCCAACCGATGCAGGAAGGGGGTGGGCGCAATTCTCGTTCGCCAAGCGCATCAATTGATCGGTCGATGCCGATATATAGATATCGGCCGTCGGTTCATCGCGATGGCAATTATCGAGCGCCTGTTGCAGGAAGGCGCCGCTGCGCGAATGGAGATAGGCAATCGACACCGACGGATTGCGGCGTTGAAAGGCAAGGAGGAACGGACGCATGAAGCCCGCTTCCGTCGATCCGGAGATCACCAATGGTAATCCCGCTTCATTCTCCAACGCCGGAAAATAGGTCACGACAACGCCATCGGGTGGCATGAAATAGCCGACCGGCGATGATGCTTCGCGCTCGGCCACGATAATCGGTACGGCTGCCGCCAGCAGGATCGCAGCGACCAGTAAAAACAGTCGCTTCATGGCGTCGCGCCCTGACGGGACGCAAGGGGCAGGATCAGGCGAACCTCGAACAGCCCGTCCCCGGTACACGCGAAGGCCAGTTCCCCGCCATGGGCACGGGCTACATCCGCGGCTATCGCCAGTCCAAGACCGGCCCCCTTGCCTTCACGACGCTGCGACTGAAAGGGCTGGGTAACGCTTTCCCACCGTGCGGGGTCGATCCCCGGGCCATCATCCGCGACGCTGACGGCTACCCTGGCCCCCGCTGTCTGAACCTGCACGCACAACAGTGACGGGGCGCCGTGGGTGAGAGCGTTGTTCACCAGATTGACCAGGGCCTCGCGCAGGCTGATCTTGTCACCGTCCGTGTAGATTGGCACTTCACCTGGATCGAACTCGACCGAGAGATCGCGATCAAGGGATTCCGGTATCGCGTCGCGCAGCACCTGATGGATCAGGTCAACAAGGTCTACCCGCAGATGGGGCACACATTCGCTGCGATAGCTGACCATGGCCTGACCCAGCAATTGATTGGTCAGCCGGCTCAGCGTGGCGACATGCCTGCGCAGACGATTGACCCGCTGCTCTCGCGCGTCAGCCGTTCTGTCAGTCGTCAGAAGTTCGGTCTGGGCGCTCAGGGCGGCAAGTGGTGTGCGGATCTGGTGCGCCGCCATGCTGGTGAAGCTTTGCAGCTTGTCCATGCGATCCTGCAGCCGCTGCAAGGCGTGGTTTATCGCCTCCACCAATGCCCGCGTCTCACGCGGGCTATCGATGGTGAGGGGTGCTGTATCCTGCGACCGTCTGTCCGCCAGCGCATTGCTGATCCGGTCGAACGGAACCAGTGCCCGGCGCACGGCGAGAAGCGAGGCGATGTAGCCGGAAGCGCCAATGAAAATGATGATCGCCCCGATCTTCAGCATGAGGCGAACGACAAGCTGGTGACGCGCATCGAGTGTTTGCGCGACCACGATGCTGCACCAGCCTGTCACTGCCGGTGATGCAATCAGGCGGTGAAAGGTGACAGTGCGCATGGGGGCGCCGGCGAAGTTGCGTTGGCCGAAAATCGGCGTGCCATCGCGCGGCGCCGAGGTCGCTGCGGTCAACGTGGAATGACCGGTCAGAACCTCGCCATCGGGCGCCCTCACGGCAAAGAAAAACCGATCCCCTGTCGATTGGCCCAGCGTCTCGAAAACGGAATCCGGCGGCAGTGCGATGACCCGGCCCTGGTCCACCTGTATGGCGTCGCTCAACTGTGCGGCAGCGCTCAGGAGCAATCGATCATAAGCATCCGTCGCCGCTGCGGTCGAAAACAGCCAGGCAGCCACCATCGCAACGCCCGCACCGACCGCGAAGACACCGATCAGCAACAGGCGGATACGTCCGAAGATCGAGTCCGGAACCAGCATCGCGGGCAGGCTGCGCATGCTCATGTCTCGACAAGGCGATAACCCACGCCGCGCTGGGTTGTGATCTCGACACCGCTTCCGGCAAGCTTGCGGCGCAGCCGCGCGATCAGCACCTCGACGCTGTTTTCATTGGGTTCGGCATTGTAACCGCATAATTGGTCAAGCAACTGGGATTTGCTGAAGACCTGCGTCTTGCGGACCAGAAAAATCTCCAGCAGCGACAATTCCCGCCGGGAAAGATGAACGATCCCCCCATCGACCTTCGCCTGCCGGGCGGTGCGGTCATAGACCAGCCGTCCGCATCGAAGTTCACAGGATCGCTCGCCGGCATGACGGCGCAGCAGCGAGCGCACCCGCGCCTGCAATTCGCGAAAATCGAACGGCTTTACCAGATAGTCGTCGGCACCGAGATCCAGCGTATCGACACGATCATCAATCCCGGCACGCGCTGACATGATGAGCACCGGAACATCCCCGCGCCGTTCACGCAACCGCCGCAACAAGGTCATGCCATCCAGTCCCGGAAGCATGAGATCCAGCAGAACCAGCTCATAGCTGTTCGCGGCCAGCCATTCGTCACCGGTTCTTCCGTCCCGCGCCCAATCGACGCTGTGCCCCATTTTTGCGATGCACTCGACGATGCCTTCGCCCACATCGCCATTATCTTCGATGACCAGGATACGCATCGGCTCTGTCTCCTCGGTCCACCGCCATCGGACGGTCAGGTCGCGGTGTTGATCCGTGGCACGTCGATCATGTCCAGTTCCGACAGGTTGGGCAGGTTTGGCCCGCGCCGGGAACAGGTCACGGCCGCCGCTCGGGCGGCAAAAGACCCGATGGCCAGGAGTTGATCGACATCCAGCGATGCAATGGCCCGCGATGATACCCATCCGTTCCGCACCAGTCCGAACAGAAGGGCCGCCATGAAGCTGTCCCCGGCGCCGATCGTATCGGCGACAAATGTCTTCACCGGGGGGATGACGACACGGCCGGCCCCGTGCGTGAACATCACGGCCCCATCAGCACCTTTGGTCAGCACGACAAGCACGGTCCTGTCGGTCAACCAGCCACGACAAACCTGCTCAGGGTCGGCCCCCTCATAAAGGGCGGCGATATCCTCGTCGCTGACCTTGATGACATGACAGTGGGGTCGAACATCTGCGATGGCACGGTGCCAGATTTCGGAGCCGGAAACGATCGCGAGGCGGATATTGGGGTCGAGACTGACCAGGGCACGGTCGGCAAAGCGGCGCGCGAGATCAAGCAGCGGGGCCGCCGAATTCGGCATCACGATGGCAATGGAACCGAGATGGATGCCGCTGATCCCTGCCTCCGCCGATCGGATTGCGTCATCTGGCGGCGCGTAGACCGCCTGTTCCAGACCGGAAAAGCTGTAGCTGGGCTTGCCGTCGGTATCTGTGCCGACAAGTGCCAAAGCCGTGACCGGCGTTGAACGACGCAGGAATCGGTCGTTCACCCCCTCCTCGGCCAGTTGCGCCGCAAGGCGATGACCCAGGAAGTCCCTGGCAATGTCGCTGGCCAGGGCAACGGCGGCACCAAGCCGCGCCAATCCCACCGCGACATTCAAGGGTGAACCACCGGCCACGGCCTTCAGGCCGACCGCCGTCCCGGACTGGGGCGCCCCGTCATCGACAAGAACGTCGTATAGCGCTTCCCCACAGATCAAATGCATCCAGCCTCCTCCCCGCTTTTGTCATCGCCACTTTTCGTGGCTTTATTCCTTACCGGCCGCTGAGCCTACATCCATCGCAGGCGAAACTGACAATATCCTGTCGATATCCTGGTCAGGATAGCGACAGGTTGGCCCGACATTATTCTGAAAAGCCTGACGATGGACATACCATCGACACTGGTAGAGGGGATGGAAGGCAATGCCCAGCGAAGCGGAAAATGCCCCCCAGGGCATCTATACCCCGGAAATGCAGGCGGAACTGGCACGAATGGCGACCCTGATCACCGAAGAGGTGGATTTCAGCCGCCCGCCGGACGCCGCCATGCGCGCGCTGGATGAAAGCAACAATGCCATCTGGAACATCGACCTGCCGGTGGTGGCATCGGTTCGTCACGTTCGCGTCGATGCCGACGAAACGCTTGGTGCCTGTGCCTGCGACGCGATCATCTACACGCCGGAAAATGCCGGACCAGGGGTCATTTTCTACATCCATGGCGGCGGCTGGGCGCTGATGAGCCTCGCCACCCACGACCGGCTGATGCGGGATTTGAGCATTGAAGCGCGGATGACATTGATCGGCATCCATTACCGTCTGGCGCCGGAGAACCCCTATCCCGCCGGCCTGCTGGACGTGATATCCGCCTTTCGCCGGGTCCTGTCGCACCGGACGGAACTTGGCCTGCCCCCCAATGGGCCCGTGATCATCGCGGGGGATTCCGCCGGCGCCAATCTGGCGATGGCGATGATGCTGCATGAAATCGACGCCGGGCAGGCCCTGCCCGCCGGGGCCCTGCTGTTCTACGGTGTCTATGGGGTGGATTTCGATACGCCCAGCTACCACGCCTATGCTGACGGGCATCGGCTCACCACGGCCATCATGCGGCAATTCTGGGACTGGTACGTCCCGGTAGAGTCCGACCGCGAAAATCCCCTGGCCGCACCCTTGAAAGCAGGTGATGCACAGTTTCGCGCCTTGCCTCCCCTGTTTCTGCTGGCCGCTGAAATGGACCCGTTGGCATCCGACACTGATGAGCTGAAGCGGCGGCTCGACAGTATCGGCCGGAACGATGAATTGCTTGTCGAACCCGGCGTCATCCACGGCTTCATGCAGATGACGGCGGTACTGCACGCCGCGCGCAGGGGCATGCGTCGAGCGGGGGTCGCGGCGACCCGGTTTGCCGCCACGGCTTGATGCGACCTGTCCAATCTCATGGTGGAGCTGTCAGGATAATGACAGCTTCACGCTTCATCGTTCCGGTAATGGCAGATCAAATGCCGCCGACTTATGTCGAGAAGGATATGGGGGATGAATTTCCGATGGCTGGCAATGCTGCTGGTGGCGCTCACCGCCTGTTCGCCCGGCGAGAAGGACCCCACAACCCTTTCCATTGCGATCGTCAATAATGGCGACATGATCCGGCTGAAG
>CALRNG020000025.1:0-14358 GCA_943369495.1 Rhizobium sp. Q54 | reverse complement strand
TGACCGAGGCCGACAGCGAAAAGCCGGCTCTGCTGCTGGATTTCGCGACGCTTACCGGCGCTGCGCGGGTGGCGCTGGGCCCCGATCTGCCGGCCCTGTTCTCCAACAATGATGAACTGGCCGCCGAAATCCTGGCCGCCGGGACGGCCAAGGATGACCCGCTGTGGCGTCTGCCGCTGTGGCAGGGCTATCGCGCGCAGTTGGACAGCAAGATCGCCGACCTGAACAACGCGCCTGGCGGTGGCATGGCCGGTGCCATCACGGCGGCCCTGTATCTGGAACAGTTCGTGTCGAAAGACAGGGTCTGGGCCCATGTCGACCTGTTCTCCTGGAACCAGTCCAACCGCCCGGGCCGCCCGGAAGGGGGCGAGGCCATGACGCTGCGCGCCATGTTCGAGGTGATTGCCCACCGTTTTGGTTCGAAACAGTAACAATCCTTGCTGTCCCGGCTTGCCGAAGGGGCTGATCTTCGGCACACTCGCTTCCCGTGCCCGGTTGCGGTTTTCGCATGGTGCCGGGTATGGGACGCGGGTTCGGGGGGCGGGGCATGTCACGTAACCTAGAGGCGCTGCAACTGTGGCGACGGGCGCTGGTCGCCAGCGTGCGCAAGGACGGGCCTGACCTGTCCGCACGGCAGCTGGCGCTGCTGCTCACCGTCTTCCTGACGCCGCCGCCGCATACGGTGCGCGGGCTGGCCGCGACCTTGAACGTGTCGAAGCCTGCCATCACCCGCGCGCTGGACCGGCTGGGCCGGCTGGGCTACATCAAGCGCAAGCGCGATCAGGAGGATCGCCGTAACGTGCTGGTCCAGCGGACTGTCAAAGGCTCCGTCTTTCTGGCTGAATTTGGCCAGATGGTGATCGACGCGGAAAAGGCGCCCGTGGTCAGTGAGGAAGGCGGGGTCGTTGCCGATCCCGCCCTGGATATCAGTGGTGTCGTTCCGCCGGTGATGGTGGATGGCGCCCGCACGGAAGCCCTGGCCCCATCGGCATGACCGACCAAGAAAATCTCGACCCCCGCGTCCATCCCTTCCGGGAGGACCTTGCCGCCGCCTATCTGCGTGGCCGCGTGAATGCCGCCCGTTTCATTGATGGCGTCCCCTGCCAGATCCGCAGCGGCTTTGCCGTCGTGAAGGAGGAACCGTCATTTGAGGCGCGCCAATCCACCGAACTGCTGTTCGGGGAGGCGTTCACAGTTCTGGATGAGCGTGATGGCTGGGCCTGGGGCCAGAATGGCACCGATGGCTATGTCGGCTGGTTGCGCGTGGAAGCGCTGGACGCCGACCTGACGGTGCCCACGCACAAGGTCAGCGCGCTGCGCACCTTCGTGCAGCCGGAACCTGACCTGAAGCTGCCCTTCGTCGATGTCCTGTCCTTCGGCGCCCGTGTGGTGGTGACGGGGGAGCAGGGGGATTGGCGGCAGATTGATGGCGGTGGCTGGGTCCATGTCCGGCATCTGGCGCCTGTGGCAGAGGATGCGCCGGACTTCGTGGCGGTGGCAGAGCGGTTCGTGGGCACGCCCTATCTCTGGGGTGGGCGGACCAGCATCGGCATTGATTGTTCCGGTCTGGTGCAACTGGCCCTGCTGGCCGCCGGTATCCATTGCCCGCGCGACAGCGATCAGCAGGCGGCTTCCATCGGTTCCCTGGTCTCCGCTGACGGGGCAGGTGTGGACTATCGCCGGGGTGATCTGGTGTTCTTCCCCGGCCATGTCGGCATCATGACCGATGCCCATACGCTGCTGCACGCCAATGCCTTCCACATGGCCGTGGTCGCCGAACCTCTGGCGGACGTTGTGGCGCGCGCCGGCGCCAAGGGCATCAATGCTGTAAAGCGGCTGGGGTAAGGCGCCCCGGCTTTGTGGCACAAAAAAGGGGCGCCTCCCGCGGGAGGCGCCCCTTTGCTTTTTAGAGCGTGTTTCCGTTGACCGGAATCACGCTCTCGCTTTTGAGTTGCCTCAAACGCCGGCGCTGCATCCGCAGCTTGGCTTCACGCCGCATGGGCGGCGCGGCGGCAGTCGCCGCCGGAGCTGTTTCCGGTCTGCCGTAAACAGCTCTAGCCAATCCGGGATCAGCCGGCGCGGACCCGCTGCAGGAACCCGTCCACCTCCTGGCGCAGGCGGCTGGCGCCGCTGGTCAGGCCGGTTGCCGCCTCGCGCAGGCCACGGGCTGCGTCGCCGGTACCGGCGGCCACCTGGGCCAGTGACTGCACCTCTGTGGCGGCCTCACGGCTGGCGGTGGAGGCGGACTGGACGGACCGAGCGATCTCCTGGGTGGCCATACGCTGCTGTTCGACAGCCGCCGCCACCGTGGTGCTGACGCTGGACACGTCGCCGATCCGGTTGGTGATCTCGGTGAGGGCGCCCACGACGGCGTTGGCGGCCTGACGGACGGCGCTGATGCGGCGTTCGATTTCTTCCGTCGCCTTGGCGGTCTGACCGGCCAACTGCTTCACCTCCGATGCCACGACGGCGAAGCCCTTGCCGGCTTCCCCGGCCCGCGCCGCCTCGATGGTGGCGTTCAGGGCCAGCAGGTTGGTCTGGCTGGCGATGGCGGAGATCAGGTCGACGACATTCTTGATGCCTTCCGCTTCACTGCTGAGATTGCGGACAAGACCGTCGGACCGTTCCACAGCCGCCGATGCCTGACGGGTGCTGCCGGTGACACCTTCCACCTGGCGGGCCACGTCGTTGAAGCTGACGGCCAGTTCCTCGGCGGCGCTGGCCACAGACTGCACCCCCTGGTCGGAGCTTTCGGCAGCGCGCGAGACATGGTTGGCAGCCGTGCGCCCTTCCTCGGCGACCAGACCCAGACGTTCGGCCTCGCTCAACACCGTACCTGCGGTCTCGCCCACGGTACGGACAGAGCCCAGAACCGTGGCCTCGAAACTGTCTGCCAAGGTGAGAAGGGCCTGACGGGCGCGGTTGTCAGCCTCGATCCGTTCTGCCGACAGGCGTGCGGCATCCTGCAAAGCCTTCTTGAAGGAGAACAGGCCATCGACAAGGCTGTTTAACTCGTCAGCGCGGACCAGCGGTGCCGGATCGACAGACAGGTCGTTCTGGGCCAGCCGTCCCATGGCCTGGGCGATGCCGTCGATGCCGTTACGGACCAGACGGGTGATGAAGAATACCAGCAGCGACACGATGGTCAGGGCGACCAGCAGACCAAGGACCAGCAGCCAGGAGGCAGTCACCGCGCTTTGTGCCTGACGCTCAACGCTGGTGCGGGCGTCGGCTTGGATCTGCGCCGCGGCCTTGTCGAGCGCCACCACGATGGTCTGCACCTTTTCATTGAAAGGCAGAACCGCGCCAGCGGCTGTGGCGATGTCAATTTCCAGCATGGTCGAGACGACATCGACCGCACCGCTGAATCCATCCAGTTCCGCTGCCGAGCCTTTCACCGCTGTCTTCAAGGCGGGGTCGGCGATATTTCCGGAGATGGTGTCCAGCCGTTTTGCCGCTTTCGCGATGGCGGCCTTGACGGTTTCAAGTTCCTTGATAGCGCCGGCTGCGGGATTGCCCCCGGCCACTGACAGGACGGCGAAATAAGCTGATCCCAGGCTGCCCTTCAGCTCCGTCACCAGGCTCTGTATCTCGGCAGCATGGGCCAGCTTTTCATCCACAAGAATGCGGGTCTCCGCAGCCTGAGAACGAAGCTCGACAATAGAGATGCCCCCCAGCACCAGCATGGCGAGAGCGGCGACCACGGGACCGGCCATCAGCTTTGCAAGCAGTGACAACCGGTCCAGCCGGGAGAATATCTCAGATAACATTCAACCAGTTCCTTTTGGATCGGTTCATATGAATATGGACATCGGCAACCACTGTCAGGCTGGACTTCCCGTTGACCCGGGAAGTCCAGCCTGATCAGGGGTTAGAATGACTGTGACAAAGAAACGTACAGCCGACGTTCGGTCTCCAGCGCCGCCGTGGCGGCGGTGCTCGACCGCAGGAAGTCGGATGCGGTCGCGCGCAGCTCGGTGCCCGTGGAGAAGGTATAGGCCACAGTCGCCGTGCCGGTGATGAAAGAGTCGACCTTTGTCGGCACCTGGAAGCCGGCCAGCGTGCCCGCACCCGGCCGCAGCAGATAGCGGTCAGACTGCCATGTCAGGCCCAGGTCAGCAGAGAAGCCGTCTTGGGACCAGCCGAGGCCCCCACGCAGCTTGTGCTTGGGCGTCGCGTCTTCGAACTTGATCGGGCGGGTCGCGTTGACGCCGCGGTTCACGGTCAGATCATCATTGATCTGCGTCCAGGTATAGGAGGCAGAGTAGGTCAGGCCACCGGCCAGCGCACCATTCACGTCCGCTTCCAGGCCCCAGGACGAAGAACTGCCCGCGTTTACCATGGTCTGGGTCAGAACCCGGTTGATGGTGACCCGGTCGGCCACACCACCGGTGAAGGTCTTCAGGTCCTTCGTGTGCTGACGATAGGCGGTGATGCCGAACCGGCCATTGATGGCCTCAATGGCGCGATCATAGCCCAGCTCGAAGCTGGTGATCCGGGAGGGGTTGATATGGGGGTTGCCGACGGTGGGGATGGCGCCAGCAACGTAGTATCCGCCCAGTTCCAGCAGGCTGGGCAGCTGATTGGCCATGCCGAAGGTGGCGCGCAGCGTATTGACGGCATCCGGCTTGAAGACAAGGCCGCTATTATAGCTGATCTTCGTCATGTCGCGGTCATAGTCGGCCAGCGTCCAGGGCGACGAAAGGCCGCCGGAGTAGTCGAGGCTGAACATGTCCAAGCGAACGGCGTTGGTGAAAGACACCGTGTCGGAGACTTTCCAATCCCACATGGTGGAGCCGGCGAAGACATCATACCCAATGGTGGCGCCGGGTGACGGCCAGCGGCCCATTTCAGCGCGCCGATATTCAGCGGTGAACTTCAGCGTGTGATCAGACCCGACCTGAAGAAGATCGGAAAGCTGGACAACGGTCGTTGTCACGTCAGAGGCACCGAACGCAAGATAGTTGAAATCCATCTTGTTGCGGTAGGCCATCAGGTTCACCAAGCCGATGGAACCCGCGTCAATGGTCAGATCGGTCTTCGCGGACTCGGCGACATACTTGATGGCAAGGTAGCTGTTGGTGGTGTTGTAATTGGTCTGGAAGGAATAGCTCCGCGACAGCTCCACACCCCACTGGATGTTGTCGCTGACCTGCGTCAGACCCGACAGGGAGACATAGTTCGCTTCGGGGCCGGTCAGGCGTGAACGCTCGACGGCGGTCAGATTACCCTTGTCAAACTCATCCTGTTCCTTGTAACCGGCAGAGAGCTTTACGCCCACGCGCTCGCCCAGCTTCAGCGTCTTGACCATGTTGGCTTCGCGCTTGCCATCCGTACCACCGCGCAGCGTCGCCGTTCCGGTCTCGTCGTAAAGCGGGTTCACGGTGATGATGTTGACAACGCCGGCAACAGCATTGAAACCATAGATCGCGCCGACCGGACCCTTGACGATCTCGATCTGCTTGATCTCCGGCAGTTGCACCGGAATGGTATTCCAAACGACCATTGCAAAATGGTCATTGTACACCTGACGGCCGTTGACCAGGACCAGCAGACGCGGATAGCTGCCCTGGTTGTAGCCGCGGACCGCCACATCGGCGCTGCCGCTGCCCCAGCGCAGAAGATCCATACCGCTATAGCGGTTCAAGACATCCGGAAGGTTGTCCAGGCCGCTTGCCTTGATCTCGGCGGCCGTGATGATACGCAATGCGGCCGGTGCATCAGAGGCCACCTGCGGCTTACCCGTCGCGCTGGTGGTGACCGGCTGGCCAAAAGCATCCTGAAGGGCGGTGTAGTTGATGGTCTGGGCCTGGGCGCCGACGGCAAGAAGGGCGGTCGCGCCGAGCAGAATGGACTTTTTCATTTATGAGTACTCCTGGTGGTCTTGGCGTCGGGCTCAGTGAGCGGTCACGAGCATCTGGAAGTTCTTGTCGAAACTGACGCCGGCCTTGGCCAGGGCAGCCGTGTTGACATGGTACTTGGCGGCGCCCGAGGCCTGACGCTCGACAGCGAGCGCGCATTTTCCGGCGGTCATGCAGGCCATGTCGCCGATGACCAGCTGACCAGCGGCGGCCTTGGTCGAGACGTCGGCGTTGCCGACCACGACGATCGCCACGGCGCCAGACAGGTCACCCGAGCTTTCGACAACTTTGGCCATAATGTCGGCACCCAGGGCGGACTTAACAGCCTCGCCTGCGGCCGTCTGGCCCCCGTCGGTGACGATGGTAACCGGTGTCGGCTTGGCGGGCTTGGGTTGCAGGAAATTCAGGGCCTTGACAGCGACCGTTGCCGTCGGGCCATCGACAGCGGCCAGGGCAGGGGGCGCGAAAGTGAGCATGGGCATCAGCAGGCCGGCCATCAGGCCTCGCCATGCCGGCGAATGCAAAGTGCGCATTATGTCTCCGTTCAGGCTTGGGGAAGGAAATGTCTATTCCCCAGTGCCTACATGCGAGGAATGGTAGCGTCAACACGAACGGGATAGTCCGATAGGTTAGGTTTTTCTAGAGAAGAAACTATCCCATCGGCATGTGATATCTGCGCAACATATTATGGTAGTCATTAATATCCGTTAGGATATGTCTACATGTTCGCTCTAAGAGTTAATTTTTCATTAACTTGGTCATTTTACTTGCCGATTGAAGCTCTATTTATGCGTTCATGCTGATTTTGAAGAGGCAAAAAGAAACCCACCGGTCCTTGTGGAAACCGGTGGGTTGGCAGGCGCGATAGACTGAAGGCAGGTCCCACCCCATTGCAGGGGGGTGGGACCGTATGTCAGATCAGAACTGGAACTGCACGCGGACGGCGGTGGCATCCAGTTCGACATCGGTGCCGTTCGGACGCTCAACCTCGCTCATGACGTGGTTCAGCATCAGACGGATGGCGGGGTTGATGTACCAGTTGACACCAAAGGTCAGATTGGTCTCTTCACCCGTGCCGGTACCAGCGATACCAGCGCTACGGTCGATAAGGTCGACCGACGAGTAGCGCGCGACGATTTCCCAGGCGCCCATGCCGTTGGAACCGACCGGCCAGGACGGACGTACAGCGGCCCATTCGCCGCTGCTGTAGTTGCGGCGTTCGCCGGTCAGGATGTAACCGGCGGAGATGGCGTAGCCGCTGAACTTCGGATCGTCAAACGTCTGCACGGCGCCGGTGGCGGTGCGGGGCTTGTACTCGGCCCCGAAGCTGTAATACTCGGCGCCGGCCCACAGGCTCTTGAAGTTGAAGCCCAGGTCCGCACCATAGACATAGGCGCTGTCGATCTGGTTGATGTTGCCGGTGCCGGTCAGCGAGGTGCGGTTGCCACCCAGGCGGATGCCCGGACGGTCGCCGAAGGCGATAAAGGTGGTCGGGGTGTTGGCGGCGACCGGACGGGCGGCGGCCGTCGGAGAGACCTGGTAGGTACCAGACGCACCGATACCGGCTGCACCCTCGGCACCGGACCAGAAGGTGAAGGCGGCGCGGCCCAGCAGATTGACCTGATCGTCGATCGTGCCCGTGCTGCCGGTACGCTCACCCGTCAAATAGGCGGCGATGAAGTGCTTCTCACCCTTGTTGGTAAAGCCAACGCCGGTGCGGCTGTCCGAACCACCGATGGAGGTGGCGATGTTCACCACCGGCGCGCGCTCCATGAAGGGGATATCGTTGGAGGACGTGCTGTCTTCCAGCGAGAATTTGGGCTTCAGAACGCCGGCGGTGATCGTCCAGTCCTTGAAGCCACCATAGGTCAGGTTGGCAGCCTGCAGGGTCGAGGCGCCGCCACGGTTGGTGGCGAAGTCGCCCGTGAATTCGTAGCTCCAGTCCGTGTAGACCTTGCCGGCGACGCCGATGCGGGCGCGGCGGACCTGGAAGCCGTCGGTGGCGTCGGTGGTGAAATTGTCGCCGCCGTTGAACACGCCGTAATCGACATGGAAGCGGGCGCGGATGGCGGCGTCAAACTTCTTGTCAGCCGTGGCCACGCGGATGCGGCCACCATCGGCGGTCACCTTCGGCATCGCGTCCATCGCCTTCTTGGTCGCGGCGCTTTCCTTGGCGACCGATTCCTTCAGCGAGGTCAACTGGCCCTGCAGGGCCTGGATCTGGGCGGCCAGGGCGTCGATCTGGGTCTGGGACGGGGCGGCGGACTGGGCCACGGCCGGGCCGGCGGCCAGAACGGCGACGGCGGCGCCAGCCAGCAGGGTGGACTTGAGGCTCATTATAGTTCTCCGGTGGGATCTCGCGGGCGACAAAGCCTGTCAGCGTGCCGATCCCCATCACCGGGTATGTATCGACAACGCCTCAGGCCCCGGCGGAGGGCTAACAGAGGGGTATTGCCGATTTGATGCGGTTTTATTACGTATTAATGACACGCCCGACCTGTTGCATTATCAACACGGGGTTGGCGGTCGTATTTCGACTGTATTTTGTCATCAAAGTGTCATGAATGCCCCGGTATCAGGTCGGTTGGGGCATCCCGGTGGCGGGCCTCAACAATGTTGCAACCTACCCCGTTCGGGTAGAGGATAGGGACCCTTCCCGACGGAGCGCCGCCATCCAAGCGATGCACGACCCGCAGCCCCCACAGGATCTGTCGCCGCCCGCTGCGGCGGCACGATCGCCCTTGCCGCTGGCGACTGTGCCGGTGCTTCTGCTGCTGCTTTTCGCGGTGGTGGCCATTGCCGCCATCCTGTTCACGACGGCCCGACATTTCGACGCCAGTGAGGCGCACCGTACCGAACAGCGGGTAGCCCGGATGATCGCGGGTGCCGAGGCGTCGTTGGGGACGGTCGTGCGTGATTATGCCGGGTGGGACGCCACGGTCATGCATGTCTTGGACAGGTTCGACTTGCTCTGGGCTGACGAGAATATCGGCATCTATCTGAGCGGCGGCTATCGGCTTTCCATGAGTCTGGTGATTGATCGCCAGGGGCGGGTCGTTTACGGGATGGAGGATGGCAAGAGGCTGACCGACGCCCGGATGCGTGAGATGCAGGTTCCAGCCGCACTGCAACGCATGAATGCCCGCACGATCGCCGCCCTGCCCGGCCCGACGGAGCCGGTGTCCGGCCTGTTTCGATGGGGGGACCAGCTTTACCTGGCCAGCACCGCCGATATCCGGCCCAGCACCGGTGGGGCTGCCCGGTCCGACGGGATGGTGCTGGCTTTTCTGCAACGGCTGGACCGGGTCGCGGTCGGGCGGTTGCTGGACCCGCTGGTTCTGGAGAATGTGGATGTCACCGGTCGCCTGCCGACCGGAAAGCTGGCGGCGCTGACCTTGTCTGAATTCGGGGCGGCGGCCGATGCGAACCCCGCCGGCTGGATCGTGTGGCGGATGCCGCAACCGGCGCAGGATTTTCTGGCCGGCGTCTATTGGGTCCTGGCGGCGGTCCTGCTGGTACTGTTCGCGTTGACGGCCCATATCCTGTCGCGTGTGCAGCGCGCGGCCCGGCGGGAGACGATATCGAACGAGGCGTTGCGGCAATTGTCGGAACGCTATCGGGCCCTGATCGATGCCCTGCCCGACATGGTCTGCCTTCTTGCCGATGGCCGCATATCCCTGATCAATGCCGCCGGCCTGTCCATGCTGGGTGTGCCGTCTGGGCAGGCGGGGCAGGTGGCCGGGCGCCCCTTCCTGGACCTGGTCCCGGAGGCCGACCGTCTGGTTTTCCATCGCACCATGCAGATGCGGGGGCGCAGCGGGGCGCCGTGGGTGTCGTTGAACATCCAGGCCCTGGGCGGTGCCGTGGTGCCCATCGAACTGGCCCTGCTGCCGGTGACGGGGGAGCCGCTGGGCGAAATGACCCTTGTCGCCCGTGACCGGCGGCCCGAACTGGCGCGCCGGGAGACAGTGCGCGCCGCCGAAACCAGAGCCGCCATCGCGGATCGTGCCAAGGGGCAGTTCCTGGCCAATATCAGCCATGAGCTGCGCACCCCCCTGAACGCCATCATCGGATTCTCTGAAATCCTGCGGGACGAACTGCTGGGTGCTTTGGGTGTGCCGCAATACAAGGAATATGCTGTCGACATTCATGAAGGGGGCCTGCATCTGCTGCGGCTGGTCAATGACCTGCTGGACATTGCCCGCATGGATGCGGGCACGCTGGAGCTTCGTGAAGGCTGGGTGGATATCGCCCCGCTGATCGAACGGTGTGAGCGCCTGTTGCGTCAGAGGGCCGCGGAACGGGGTGTGCCCGTCAAGCTGGATATCTCCCCGCCCGGCCTGCGTATCCTGGCGGACGAGGTGCGGCTGAAGCAGATCATCGTCAATCTGGTGGGCAATGCCATCCGATTCTCCGAGTCCGGTCAGCCGGTCACGGTCACGGTGCGGCTGGACGGACCGACCGGCAATGTGCTGCTTGAAGTGGCCGACCATGGCATTGGCATGACGGTCGATGCCATGCGGATCGCCCTGGAACCCTTCGTACAGGTCGAAGGTGGCCATAACCGCCGGCAGCCGGGTGCCGGCCTGGGTCTGCCGCTGGCCAAGGGCTATGCCGAGGCGCATGGCGGATCGTTGACGATGCAAAGCACGCCCGCCGTCGGCACGACGGTCACGGTTCAATTGCCATCCAGCCGCGTGGCGCTGGTTGCGGTGGACGGGTAAGGGATCAGCGCCGTTCCCGGAACATGGCCAGCACATGGGCGTGCAAGGCGGGATCGCCCGCCGCCACCACGTCGCCGCTGCAGCCCAGCCGCAGGGGCTGACCCTCCCAATCGGTGATCTGGCCACCGGCCCCTTCGATCACAGCCACCAGAGCGGCCCAGTCATAGGGTTGCAGCCCCGCCTCCACCATCAGGTCGATGAAGCCCGCGGCCAGGAGGCCGAAGGCATAAGCATCGCCGCCCCAGACCATGTAGCGGCTTGACGCCTGGGTGACCGCGAATTCCACCTGATGGAAGGGCATCGTCGCTGCCTGGGTCGCCAGCGCGATATCGGCGCAGCTGCGCGTCTGAACCGGCTTGCCATTCAGCGTCGTGGGCCGCCCGGCCACACCCAGCCAGCGATCCCCCACAACCGGTTGATCGATGAGGCCCAGTACCGGGACGCCCCGGTGCAGAAGCGCGATCAACGTGGTGAAAAGCGGTCGGCCCGTGATGAAGGACTTTGTCCCGTCAATGGGGTCGATGACCCAGACGAACTCGGCATTCAGGTCCTGGCTGCCATGTTCTTCGCCCAGGATGCCGTCATCAGGCCGTTCGGTGTTGAGGATGGCGCGGATGGCGCTTTCAACCTCGCGGTCGGCGATGGTGACGGGTGATGCATCCGCCTTGATATCCACGGCCACCGGCGTGCGGTAATGCCGGCGGGCCACGGCACCGGCCGCATCGGCGCAACGCAGGGCAAGATCGACCAGTCTATCGGGAACGGCGGACATATCAGGCGACTCCGAAATACGCGGTTCTGCCCCCGCGAACAAAAAGGGGCGGCATCGCTGCCGCCCCTTCATAGCATGTTCCTGGTGACTTGCCGATTAAGGCAGCGGCACCGGGCTGTCGGACAGCGTGCGCAGATAAGCGATCAGCGCGGCGCGATCCTCGACCTTCTTCAGGCCGGCGTAATTCATCTTGGTGCCCGGGATGGTGGCCTTCGGGTTCGCCAGGAACTTGTTCAGGTGCTCGAAATCCCAGGGGCCTTCCTGTGCCTTCATGGCGTCGGAATAGGCGAAACCCTCAGCATGGGCATGCTTGTTGCCCACGATGTTCCACAGATTCGGGCCCACCTTGTTGGCGCCGCCCTTTTCGAAGCTGTGGCAGGCCGCGCAGGCCTTCACCAGCTTCTGGCCGGCAGCCGGATCGGCAGCCGCCATCAGCGGGGTCACCGGATCGGGCTCTGCCGGAGCGGCGGGCGCATCGGCGGCGGCGGTCTCGGTCTCCGGCACTTCCACCTTAAAGGCGCGTTCGGCCGGGAAGTTCGGGTGTACCAGCTTCTTGGAGACGAACCCCGCCAGCAGCGCAATCAGCGTTGCCGTCAGGATCGCCATGAAAATCTTATTGAAGGTGCTGCTCGCCATCAGTCCTAATCCCTTGGGTTCGCCAAGCGCGGGCACAATAACGCCAAGAAGCGGGCACGTCCATGCCCGCCTTGGTGTCAGTCCATGCGCGATACTTAGCGTAAGGATGCAAGAACGCACATGGCTTTCCGCCTTGACCCGGCGGACCAAATGTCGCACGGGAAAACCATGACCCATCCGAACCGTCCTCCATCCCCCGCCGCTGCCCCTGTCCGCCCGCTGGTGGTGATCCCCGCCCGTCTCGGCTCCACGCGCCTGCCGGACAAGCCGCTGGCCGACATCCATGGCGAGCCGATGATCGTGCATGTCTGGCGGCGCGCCATGGAGGCGGGGATCGGCCCGGTTGTGGTCGCCGCCGCTGAAGAGGCCATCGCGGATACCGTGATCGCGGCGGGCGGCATGGTAGTGCTGACCAATCCGGATCATCCCTCCGGTTCGGATCGGGTGTGGGAGGCGGTCTGCCTTATCGATCCGCAGGGAAAGTATAATGTCGTGGTCAATGTGCAGGGCGACCTGCCCACCATTGATCCCGCCGCCATCCGTGCCGTGCTGGCGCCCCTGTCCGATGCGGGCGTGGACATCGCCACCCTGGGTGCCGTCATTACCGATGCGGGTGAACGTACCAACCCCAATGTCGTGAAGGCCGTGGTGGAGATGGGTTCAGGCGCCGATACGGGCCGCGCCCTCTATTTCACCCGCGCCACCGCGCCCTGGGGGGACGGGCCGCTGTTCCACCATATCGGGCTTTATGCCTATCGCCGCGCCGCTCTGGAACGGTTCGTTTCCCTGCCGCCGGCGCAGCTGGAACAGCGGGAGAAGCTGGAACAGCTGCGCGCGCTGGCGAACGGCATGACCATCGCGCTGGCGCGGGTGGACATCGTGCCGCTGGGGGTGGATACAATCGAAGACCTTGACCGCGCCCGCCATATGCTGGCCCCATCGCCCACGCCGTGATCCACGGCATCCCGCCCATCGCCTCATCGACAGACAGAGCCCCTCATGCCCGCCTCCACCATCGCCTATCAGGGCGCACCCGGTGCCAATTCCGACCTGGCCTGCCGCAGCGTATTTCCCGACATGGTCACGCTGCCCTGCGCCTCGTTTGAGGATGCGTTTGCCGCGGTGCATGAGGGTAAGGCCAAGCTGGCCATGATCCCGGTGGAGAATTCGGTCGCGGGCCGCGTTGCCGATATCCACCACCTGCTGCCGCATGGCGGGCTGCATATCATTGGTGAGCATTACCAGCGTGTGGTCCACTGCCTGGTCGCACCGCAGGGTGCGACGATGGAAGGGCTGACCGAGGTCCATTCCCATATCCAGGCCCTGTCCCAGTGCCGCAATTACCTGCGCGAACGCGGCCTGAAGCCCGTGAATAACGCCGATACGGCGGGTGCGGCTGCCGACGTGGCCCGCTGGAACGACCCGACCAAGGGGGCCATCTCGTCTGATCTGGCCGCGGAGATCTATGGCCTGCAGGTGCTGGCCAAGGGGATCGAGGATGCGACCCACAACACCACCCGCTTCCTGATCCTGGCGCGGGAACCCAGCGTGCCGGAACGCGGTACCGACAGCGTCACCACTTTTGTCTTCCGTGTCCGGTCACGGCCAGCGGCCCTTTATAAGGCGCTGGGCGGGTTTGCGACCAATGGCGTCAACATCACCAAGCTGGAAAGCTATCTGGTGGATGGCCGTTTCACGGCGGCGCAGTTCTATATCGACGTTGAAGGCCATCCGGAGGAACGCTCCCTGCGGCTGGCCATGGAGGAGTTGGGCTTCTTTGCCAGTGAGGTGAAGTTCCTGGGTGTCTATCCGGCCCACCCGTTCCGCCGTGAACAGCAGCAGATGGGCGGCGGTATCTGAGCGGTCCCCGCTGTGACCGCGATGGCCTCACCTCAGAAACGCTGCTGTTCCGTCTCAATTCCGCCATCCGTGGCACGCCAAATGGGGTAGCCGGCGGATGGCGCCGGTGACCGCCTTCCGGGGCCAATAATCATGCGAAGCCGTTTCCTGCCCGTTTCATTCGCCGCCGCCCTGCTGCTGGGGCTTGGCGCCTGTGCCGCCGACCCTGCCATCAAGGAAGGGGAGATGCGTAACCGCCAGATCGCCGCCGGGTCCTGGCGCCTTTCAGAACTGCGTCTGGTCTGCATGGGCAATCCCGATGCCGGATTGCCCGGCCGCGCCCTGACGGCGGATGAGGCGACCGAACAGCTACGGCTGGTTCTGGAACTGTCCGCCCTGGCGCCCGACATCTGGCCCAATGTCCCGCTGTCAAACCGGCGTGTGGAGGAATTCCGCCGCATCTGCGCCGGTGATCCCGCCACCAACACGCCGGCCCGCGCCCTGACGCCTGATGAGCGCAAGGAGC
>CALRNG020000024.1:0-14421 GCA_943369495.1 Rhizobium sp. Q54 | reverse complement strand
GTGCGACATCGCTGATGGTCATGATGGTGTTCCTTCCTGTCGTGGTTGTCAGGATGGAAACACCAAAGGCCGAGGAAAGGTTCCCGTTAGGTCACAGCTTTCACGTAATGTTAACAAAAGAAAACCCCGGCGCGGAGGCCGCCGGGGTTTGTGCATTGAGTGGGTTTGCGGGAGGGATCAGCTGCCCTGCTGCGCCATCTGTTCGTCCCGCTGCCGGGCCTTTTCCTGGCGCGCATTATAGATGCCGGCGCAGATGATGCCGATGGCGACGATGGTCACCACGATGGTGGCCAGCGCGTTGACCTTGGGCGACAGGCCCAGGCGGACGGAGGAGAACACGATCTGCGGCAAGGTGGTGGAACCGGGACCCGACACGAAGCTGGTGATGACCAGATCATCGAGCGACAGGGTGAAGGCCAAGAGCCAGCCCGACACGATGGCCGGTGCGATCAGCGGCAGGGTGATGACGAAGAACACCTTGGCCGGCCTAGCCCCCAGATCCATCGCCGCCTCTTCCAGGCTGGCATCCATGGAGACCAGCCGTGACTGCACCACCACCGTCACAAAGGCCATGGTGAAGGTGATATGGGCCAGCACGATGGTCAGCGTACCGCGCCCGATCGACCAGCCGAAGATCGGTTCGATGATCTGATCAATGCTGACGAACAGCAGCAGCAGCGACAGGCCCATGATCACTTCCGGCATGACTAGCGGGGCCGAGACCATGCCGGAGAACAAGGCCCGGCCCTTAAACGCCCCGAACCGGGCCAGCATCATCCCGGCCAGCGTGCCCAGCACGACGGCAAAACTGGCAGAGATGAAGGCCACGCGCACGGACAGCCAGGCCGCCGACAGCAATTGTTCATCGCGCATCAGTTCGCCGTACCAGCGGAAGGAGAATTCCGACCAGACGGCGACCGACCGGTTGTCGTTGAAGGACAGCACGATCAGAAGAATGATGGGGAGGTAGAGGAACAGCAGGCCAATGACGAGGCCGAAGCGCAGGAACCAGGATTTCGGCATTACGGGTGCCCTCCCTGCTTACCCTGCACGTTCTGGAAGATCATGATCGGCACGACCAGGAACAGCAGCAAGGCGACAGCCACGGCCGACGCCAGCGGCCAGTCACGGTTATTGAAGAATTCCGTCCACAGGGTCCGCCCGATCATCAGCGTGTCAGGCCCGCCCAGCAGTTCCGGGATCACGAATTCACCCGTGGCCGGAATGAAGACCAGCAGCGCACCCGCGATCATGCCGGGGATCGACAGCGGCAGGGTGATGGTCAAAAACGCCTTCCAGGGCGGGCATCCCAGATCGGCCGCTGCCTCCAGCAGGGTATTGTCCAGCTTCTCCAAGGTCGAATAGAGCGGCAGGATCATGAAGGGCAGATAGGAATAGGTGATGCCGATATAGGTTGCCACCGGCGTATAGAGGATCTGCAAGGGCTGATCGATGATGCCCAGCCACATCAAGACGTTATTGAGCACACCATTGTTGGACAGGATGCCGATCCAGGCATAAACGCGGATCAGGAAGCTGGTCCAAAACGGCAGGATGATCAGCATCAGCAAGGGGGCGCGCCATTTCGGATCAGCCTTGGCGATGGCATAGGCGACCGGATAGCCCAGCAGCAGACAGCAGAGGGTGGAGATGAAGGCGATTTTCAGGCTGTTCAGATAGGCGACGATATAGAGATCGTCGGTCACCATATAATGGAAATTATAGAAGGTGACGGTGATCTGGTACTTGAGATCCTCCACGTTCTCGATCAGCGAGGTGAAGGGTGGGATCGCCATCTGGCTTTCGGCCAGCGCGATCTTCAGCACGATCAGGAACGGGATCAGAAAGAACAGCAGCAGCCAGGCATAGGGCACCGCGATGACCAGCGCCCTGCCCGACAATCCGATGCGCTGCAACTGGCCCAGAAAGCCCGTGTGCCGCATCTCGCTTTGAACCGTTTCAGCCATGGGCAGCCCCCCTTCCCGTCCGGTCAGTTGGTCAGGACGCTGCCGGCGAACGGCCGCCAGGACAGATAAACCCGGTCTTCCCAGGTGATGGGCATTTCGGTGCGGCGCGTCACCATGGGGGCCGTCACCCGCACCCGCTTGCCGCTATCCAGCAGGATTTCATAGATGGAGACGTCGCCCAGATAGGCAATCTCCTTCACGACGCCCGTCGCCTGGTTGCGGCCATCGCTGCCCGCCGGCACATCCTTGGAGATGGTGACCTTCTCCGGTCGCACCGCGACCCAGCATTCGGTGCCGGGTGCCAGATGGCCGGGATGGGAGACATAGAGGTCGCAATTCGCCTCGTCCGACCGGATCAGGGAATGGTCAGGTTCCGACTCCAGAATGCGGCCATGGAACATGTTGACCGATCCGATGAATTCCGCCGTCATCCGGCTGTTGGGATATTCATAGATTTCGGTGGGCGTGCCGATCTGCGCGATGTAACCCCGGTTCATCACCGCGATGCGCGACGACATGGTCATCGCTTCTTCCTGGTCATGGGTCACGACCACGAAGGTGATGCCCACCTTTTCCTGGATATTGACCAGTTCGAACTGCGTCTGTTCGCGCAGCTTCTTATCCAACGCGCCCAGCGGCTCATCCAGCAGCAGCAGCTTGGGCCGCTTCACCAGTGCGCGGGCCAGCGCCACGCGCTGCCGTTGCCCGCCCGACAATTGGTGCGGTCGGCGCTTGCCGAACTGCCCCAGCTGCACAAGGTTCAGCGCATCGGCCACCCGCTCCTTGATCTCCGCCGCCGGCACCTTGTCCTGATGCAGGCCGAAGGCGATATTGGCCTCCACGCTCATATGCGGGAACAGGGCGTAGGATTGGAACATCATGTTCACCGGCCGCTCATAGGGCGGCACGTTGGACATATCGACACCGTCGATGAAGATCTTGCCCTCGGTTGGGCGTTCGAACCCCGCCAGCATGCGCAGCAAGGTGGTCTTGCCAGACCCGGAGCCGCCCAGCAGGGAGAAGAACTCGCCGCGATAGATCGACAAGGAAACATCGTCGACGGCGGTGAAATCGCCGAACTTCTTCGTCACCTTCTCGATACGGACATAGGGCTTCTCATTCGGGTCCCGCCAAGGTTCCAACTTGGTCTGGGTCCGAGAGGGCTGCGCATTGGCCATGTCCGTATATGTCCCTGTCCGGTTGGCGATATCGGTAGGTGGCGTGGTGTTTCACGCACCGCACAATTCTACACGCGAGGATAGCCGGACGGATAGGGGGAGCGTGCAGGTGACGGTACTTTTCACGCGGGATCGCCAGCCAGGTCCATCAACGCCGGCTGATCCATGCGCCAGGATTGCCACCCGGCCTCCGGTTCTCCCCCCAGGGAACGATAGAATCGCGCGGCGGCATGATTGTCCGGCAGCACCAGCCAATGAAGACGCGGGGCGCCGATGGCACGGGCATGGGAGGCCACGGCCCGCATCAGGGCCTGGCCTACACCCGCCCCCCGCCAGCCCTCGCTGACATAGAGTTCCTTCAACACCAGGGTCGGGCGGCGGTCATAGGTCCAACCGATCGTGTGATGTACGGCCATGCCCACCAGATCACCCGATGCCGACACCGCAACCTTGGCCCCGAACAGGGGGTCGGGGCCAAGACCGTGGGTGAACAGGTCGTCCGCCGTCACGGCAAAGTGCTGGGCATAGCCCTCAAACTCCGCCAGTGCGCGCATCAAGGACAGAAGGGCCGGGATGTCGGCGGCTTGAAAGTCACGCACCGTGACAGCGGACGCCATGATCAGGCTGCCGCTTCGGCAGCGGTGCCCGCGTAGCTGAACCCCTCATCGGCCCAACCCGTCATGCCGCCGATCATCAGCTTAACCGGTCGGCCCAGCCCGGCCAGCCGCAGGGCGCCCTTGTCGGCACCATTACAGTGCGGGCCGGCGCAATAGACGACAAACAGCGTGTCGGTGGGATACTCGGCCAGCCGCTTTTCCGTCAGGTCCAGGACGGGGATATTGATGGCGCCCGGCACGTGCGATGCGGCAAAGGCCTTGCGACCCCGCACATCGACCAGGACGAATCCGGGACTGCCCGACGCAAAGGCGGCATGGACATCGGCGCAGTCGGTTTCCAGCGACAGACGCTTCTGGAAATGGGCGACGGCGTCGTCTGACGGGGCGGCTTGGATACGGGTCACTTCGTTTGACATGGGATCGACCTGTCTGGAGTTTCGATCGGCGAAGAATGGCGGCGATACCCCCTTCGCAAAACAGTCGCCCTGCCATAAAATGTCGAAATCATGCCAAAGCAACCACACCCCACCGCCCCACCCAACCGCACCGTCGCCATCCTGGCCTATGACGGCCTGTGCACGTTTGAGTTTGGAATCGCGGTGGAGGTCTTCGCCCTGCCCCGACCCGAACTGGGGCCTGATTGGTACAGGGCCATGGTGGTGGCGGCCGAACCCGGCCCCCTGTCGGCCATGGGCGGCATCCGCCTGTCGGTGGATGGCGACCTGTCACTGCTGGCCGAGGCCGGGACTATCATCGTGCCGGGATGGCGGTCAGCGGGCGCACCGGTGCCGGAGGATTTGTGTCTGGCCCTGCGCGCGGCCCATGATCGGGGGGCGCGGCTGGTGTCGATCTGTTCGGGCGCCTTCGTGCTGGCGGCTGCCGGGCTTCTGTCCGGGCGGGATGCCACCACCCATTGGCGGTATGAGGCGATCCTGGCCGAACGCCACCCCGATATCCGCTACCGCCCCGGCCTGCTCTATGTCGATCATGGCGATGTGCTGACCTCGGCTGGCAGTGCGGCGGGTCTGGATCTGTGCCTGCATATCGTGCGCAAGGATTACGGGGCCGCCATCGCCAATCAAGTGGCCCAACGTCTGGTCCTGTCCTCCCACCGCGACGGCGCGCAAAAACAAGTGCTGGACCGGCCTGTGCCGACAGAACATGAGGGGCGGCGACTGTCGCCCCTGCTGGACCGGCTGCGGCAGGAACTGGACCGTGACCATGCCCTGCGCGATCTGGCCGACAGCGTAGGCATGAGCCTGCGCACCTTCATCCGCCGCTTCCAGGACCTGACGGGCCTGTCGCCCGGGGAATGGCTGCTGCGGGAACGGGTGGCACGGGCCGAACAGCTGCTGACGCAGACCCCGGCCAGCGTCGAGGATGTGGCGACGGCCTGCGGCTTCCCCACCGCCGCCGCCCTGCGTTACCATTTCCGCAACCGTCTCGGGGTCGCCCCGGCCCGGTATCGCCACATGCGGCGTGCGTGAATTGCAGCATAGCCGTGCGGTTAACGGAAAGTTTGGTTAAGATGTGGCGATGGCCCCGTCGGGCCGCAGCTTGCAGAAGGAATTTCAACTCCATGTCCGTCACCCACGACAATCCGGCCATTACCATGGCCGACGGTATCTCCCTGGTGGATGCGGTGAAGCAGAGTTTCGCCGACGCGCTGGAACTGCGTGGCAAGTTGAGTGATTTCGTCCTGTCGATCGACGGCATGTCCGGACGCAAATATCGCTACTTTATCAATAATCTGATCGGGTCCATTGAAAATGCCCGATATCTGGAGATTGGCTCCTGGGCCGGCTCAACGCTGTGCTCCGCCCTGTATGGCAACAAGGTCGGTGCAACGGCCATCGACAACTGGTCGCAGTTTGGCGGACCTGTTAACCACTTCTTCGCGAACGTGGCGCATTGCGTGTCGGCCGATGCGCGGTTGAGCGTGCTGTCGGAAGATTTCCGCAAGGTGAACTACAAGAATCTGGGCAAATTCAACGTTTATCTGTTCGACGGTCCGCACGAATATAAGGATCAGTATGAGGGCCTGTCCCTGGCACTGGATGCCTTGACGGATGAGTTTGTCTTCATCGTGGATGATTGGAACTGGCAGCCCGTCCGCGCCGGCACCTTTGACGCCATTCGCGACTGCGGCCTGGATATCAAAACCAAAATTGAGGTCCGCACGAGTGACAGTGAGGTCAATCCCGGTCTGTTTGGCAAGACGTCTGACTGGCACAATGGCTATCTGATTTCGGTTCTGCGCAAGCGGGGGTGATCCCTGTCTGTGCCGAAATCCGTATGAAAAGGCCGGGAACCCTGCGGTTCCCGGCCTTTCTATTGAAGGGTACTGATAAGGTAGATCAGCGACCCGTCTTGATCTTGGTCCAGGCGCGGGTACGCTCGCGTTCCGCCTTCTGGTTGATCTGCTTCACCGTGAACATCTTCGCCATCACATCCTTGGGCGGGAAGATGGCCGGATTGTTGGCGACATCCGGGGTCATCAGCTTCCAGGAAGCGGGAACGGCATTGGCATAGGCGACGAAGTCGCTGATGCCGGCCATCACTTTCGGCTCCAGCACATAATTGATGAAGGCGGACGCATTGGCCACATTCGCGCCGGCCGGGATGGTGGCCATGTCGAACCAGACCTGGGCGCCTTCCTTGGGGATGGAATAGGCGATGGAGAACTTGGCCTTCGCCTCTTCGGCGCGGGCCGCCGCCTGGAACACGTCACCGGAATAGCCAACGGCAACGCAGGCATCACCCGTGGCCAGGGGATCGATCACCGACGGCACGAAGGTCTTGATATGCGGGCGGATGGCCAGCATGGCCGCTTCGGCCTTCTTGGTGTCTTCCGGGCTTTCAGAATTGGGGTCCAGACCCTGCGACTTGAACACGGACGGCAGGATGTCGGTCTGGCTGTCCAGGAAGACGATGCCGCAGGCGGCCAGCTTCTTGGCATTTTCCGGGTTCATGACCAGCTGCCAGCTGTCGGTCGGGGCGTTGGGCAGCAGTTCCTTCACCTTTTCGACATTATAGCCGATGCCGATGGTGCCCCACTGATAGATGACGCCATATTCGTTGCCGGGGTCGGTCGATTCGACCAGCTTCATCAGCTCCGGATCGAGATTCTTCAGGTTGGGGATCTTGGATTTGTCCAGCTTCTGGATGGCCTTGGCCTGGATCAGCTTGCGCATCGTCGGCTCTGCCGACGGCACGGCCACGTCATAGCCGGAATTGCCGACCAGCAGCTTGGATTCCAGGGTTTCCAGATCGGTGAAGACGTCATACTGCGTCTTGACCCCGGTGGCCTTGGTGAAGTCGTCCAGCGTCGTCTCGCCGATATAATCGGCCCAGTTATAGATATTGACCTTCTTTTCCTGGGCCATGGCCGTATGGCCGATGGCGATGGCGGCGACCATGCCGACGGCGCCGATCACATGCTTCAGCTTCATCAAGGACCCCCAATCAGATCGGACGCCCGTTTGGCACGGGACCGCCCCGGTAGGTGGGTACTGCTGCCCGCAGCACCCTGGACAGCGGGCATTGCACATAGGCGCCGGGGCCTTGTCAATGACGATGGATTTGCCTTGTGTCGTAAGGGGATGCGACATCCTATGTCCTATGGCATAAGCGTGCCGCAGATGCCCGTTCCAGGGGCAGTTTCCGCTGTAGGGAGGTCATGTTTTGAGCAAGGTTCAGGAGCCGCTCTTTGGCACCTATGCCCCCGGCACCCTGCCCCGCCTGCTGACCGAATTCTGCCAGGGATTGCCGGTGACACAGGCCGGCCGGCGGCTGGCCCTGTGGCTGCGCAAGGTGGCGATGGTTCTGCAGGGGCCGGTGTTCGACGTGGCGGTACGCGGCATCCATCTGCGTCTCCATCCCGGTGATAATGTCGGCGAGCGCAAGTTCCTGTTCATGCCGCAATTCTTCGATCCCGAAGAGATGGCGCTGCTGTCCCAGCGCCTGCCGCGTGACGGCACCTTTGTCGATATCGGCGCCAATGTCGGGCTCTATACCCTGAATGCAGCGCGTTTCCTGGGGCCCAGCGGGCGCATCCTGGCGGTGGAGCCGGGGCCGGAGGCGGCACGGCGCCTGCGCTTCAACCTCTCACTGAACCGCACGGACGCCGCCATCACCCATGCCGACTGCGCCATCGGGGCCGACGAAGGGGTGATGGGGCTTTATCTGGATGCCAGCAACCTGGGCGGATCATCGCTGGTCCGCGACCATGGTGGCACATCCACGCCGGTCCGCGTCCGCCCGCTGGTCGATGTTCTGGAAGAGGCGGGGATCACCCGCATCGACCTGCTGAAGATCGATATCGAAGGGGCGGAGGACAAGGCCCTGCTGCCCTTCTTCGATCAGGCGCCTGAAGATTTGTGGCCGCGCGTGATCATCATCGAACGGTCCGAGGAAAGCTGGGCCGGTGACTTGCTGGGCCGGTTCAAGGCGGCGGGGTACCGGGCCTTCGGCAACAGCAAGATGAACTGGCTGTTTGAGCGGTGAGAGCAATCCCGGCGGCGGGACTATCCGCCGCCGGGACCGTCGGGATTACCAGGTCATCTTGACCTTGGCATAGTAGAAGCCGCCGTTGAAACCGAACGGCGAGAAGTTGGAATACTGGGCAAAGCCGTTCGGGTTGGCGCCCGGAATGACCAGATCGGTGTAATTGTCGAACAGGTTGTTCACACCGGCGGAGATCGACAGAGCGTCTGTCAGGTCGTACCCGACATCGATATCCGCCACCCATTCAGCCCCGAAGGTCTGATCCAGCGCGGCATTGGCATTGCGCGAGGTAAACTTGCCATAGCGCGTGCCACGAACAGTCAGATTGAAGTCTTCATACTGCCAGGTGGCGGACAGGTTGATCTTGTTCTCCGGCTGGGCTTCCTCAAACCGGCCCTCTTCCACACGGGAGAATCGGGTCAGTTGCAGACCGACCGTGGCCAGCGTGGAGGGGTTGGGCTTCACATTCAACGTCTTGGTATCGTTGAAATTGATGCCCGCCGTCAGGTTCAGGGTGCCGGCCGTATCCAGATCGGCGCGGTAGGTACCGACAATATCGACGCCGCGCGTGCGGGTATCGATGGCGTTGGTGAAGAAGCGCCCGCCGGTGACACCGGCAAAGCCGCGCGCCGTCAGGAAATTCTGCACCGCTGTACCCGTCAGGTTCTCCGACAGGACGATACGGTCATCGATACGGATCTGATAGGCATCGACCGTCAGGCTGGCACCGTCGAAGGGTGAGGAGGTGAAGCCCAAGCTGTAATTGATCGACTTTTCCGGCTTCAGGTCTTCGGCCCCCAGCGCCTGTGCCGCCGGGTCATTGACGCGGAAGGTGCGGATTTCGAACGGCACGCCGCCGATGAAGTTGGTAGAGGTTGAGGAGAAATAGCTCTGCTGCAAGGAGGGCGCGCGGAAGCCGTTGGACACGGCACCGCGCAGACCAAACGCATCCGTCACATCATACTTGAAGGCGAACTTGCCCGACCCGGTCCAGCCGAAGTCGGAATAATGTTCGACACGGCCCGCCACGCTGACCAGCAGCGCGTCGGACAGCTTGGTTTCCATGTCCAGATAGGCGGCATAGCTGTGGCGGTCGACATCGACCTCGTCGCTGGGCCGAAAACCGGGGAAGCCCTGGGCGCCGGGGGCCGGCTGGGCACCGATGGCGCTGGTGGAGCCGCCATCCAGCACCTTCACGCCACCATCGCGCCAGCTGTCTTCATCCCCTGCCCCCAACTCATAGCCTTCGCTGCGGTATTCCAGGCCGGCGGAAACGCTGAGGGCAGACGGCAGACCGACATCGATGTCGCGCGAGGCGTCGGCATTGATCACGCCCTGGGTATAGAGCAGGTCACCGGCATAGAAGCTGCGGCGGCTGTTGGTGCCATAGGTAGCGTTCAGCGTGTTCTCAACGCTGAAGGGAAAGTCGTTGCGGCCATAGGTGCCGGAAATGTCATAGCGGGTTTCGCCAGCATCCCCCTTCACGCCAACCGCCACCGACATATCGTCAATGTCGGAGGTGATGAAGGGCAGGAAGCCGTTGGGATAGATGGCGCGGACATTGTTCGGGTCGCGCGGACGCCGCCAGGTGGCGCCCGCCTTACCCTCGCGCTTGTTGTAATTGCCGAAGGAATAGAGTTCGGCACCGCCCAGCGGCAGGCCCAGATTGTACACGACGTTATAGTCGGTGACGTCGCTGTCGCCGTACCAGAAATTGTCGGTGCGGTTGATCGTCGCCTCACGCGGATCGGCGACACCACCGGCCAGATTGTTATACTGCTGACGGCTGTCGGCGGCCTGACGGTTGGTGTGGGCGCGGTCGCGATATTCGGCGGTCAGGTTCAAATAGCCGCCATTGCCGATGGTCGCCCCGGCATTGGAGGCGAAGTGATAGACGTCGCCATCGCCCTCATAGGTCTGGCCGTAGGAGGCGAAGGCCGACCCGCCCTCATTATTGTCGCGCAGGATGATGTTGATCACGCCCGCGATGGCATCGGAACCATACTGTGCCGCCGCCCCATCGCGCAGCACCTCAATCCGGCGGATGGCCGACGCCGGAATGGAGTTCAGGTCGGCGCCGGTCGAACCACGGCCGACCGAGCCGTTCAGGTTCAGCAAGGCCGTATTATGACGCCGCTTGCCATTGATCAGGACCAGCGTGTGGTCGGGCGACAGGCCGCGCAAGGTGGCCGGGCGGATATGGTCGGTGCCGTCGGTGATGGTCGGCTGCGGGAAATTGAAGGAGGGAACAAGGGCGTTCAGCACCTTGTTGACCTCACCCAGGCCCGACCGCTCCAACTCACCCGCCGAAATCACATCCACCGGCACCGGCGATTCCGCCAGCGTGCGGTCCGCGCGGCGGGTACCGGTCACGACGATTTCCTCGACATCGGCGGCGGGCTGCTGCGCCTGGGCGCCACCGGCCACCGTCAGGAAACCGGCCAATGCCGTACCAACCTTAAGCCACTGCTTTCCCATGTGTTCGTCTCCCGACTTTTTTCAGTCGCCGCCCCGTGCTGGAGCGGCCAAGCACCCGTGAACGATATCGTTTCCAGGAGACTTGGGAAGGTGAGGACGCTGATCCGGCTGTTAATATTGCGGTACTGTGACGCAATAGGCGCAGGGGGTTAGCCGCGCGCCCGCATCAGCCGGGCCTTGTCGCGCTGCCAGGTGCGTTCCTTGTCCGCCTCGCGCTTGTCGCCCTGCTTCTTGCCCTTGGCCACGCCGATCTCGACCTTGGCCTTGCCGCGATCATTGAAATAGACCGACATGGGCACGAGCGTCATGCCCTGGCGCGCGATGGCCGCCAGCATCTTCACCAGCTCGCGCTTGCGGACCAGCAGCTTGCGCGGACGCTTGGGATCATGCTGCAACCAGGCGCCGGCCTGGCCATATTCGGGGATATAGGAGTTCACTAAGAACAGCTCTCCCCCGATCTCGCCGGCATAGGCTTCCAGGATGGAGGCCTTGCCGCCACGAAGCGACTTCACCTCGGTGCCGGTCAGCATAATGCCGGCCTCCACCGTATCCTCGATAAAGTAATCGAAGCGGGCCCGGCGGTTCTGTGCCGCCAATTTGCGCTCGGGCGCGTTGTTCGCCATCGCTGGAAAAATCCGATCAGAAAAGAAAACGTCCCCCCTGTTATGGGGGGACGTTCGCCCAAGTTCAATGGAATCAGCGGTTCAGATCAGCCCGGCTTTGCGCATCGCGGCCTCGATCACGGGGCGGCCTTCGGCGCTGCACGGGACCAGCGGCAGGCGGACATCCGGGGTGGACTTGCCCAGCAGGCTGGCCGCGTACTTCACGGGTGCGGGGCTGGTCTCCACGAACATGGCCTGATGCAGCGGCAGCAGGATGTCGCGGATACGGGCCATTTCCACCAGATCGCCGCGCTGCCACGCCTCATGCAGCTGCGAGCAGAGCGCAGGCGCCACATTGGCCGTGACGGAGATGCAACCCACCCCACCTTGGGCCAGGAAGCCCGTAACGGTGGCATCCTCGCCCGAAAGCTGGCAGAAGTCGGGCCCGATCTCAACACGGGTGCGAAGCGGGCGGGCCAGATCGGCCGTCGCGTCCTTCACACCCACGATGTTGGGAAGCTTCGCCAGCCGCGCCATGGTTGCGACAGACATGTCGATAACGCTGCGGCCGGGGATGTTATAGATGATGATGGGCAGATCGACGGCGTCATGGATGGCCTTGTAATGCTGATAAAGACCTTCCTGCGACGGCTTGTTGTAATAAGGTGTAACGATCAGGGCGGCGTCGGCGCCGGCCTCCTTGGCGTGACGGGTCAGCGCGATGGCCTCTTCCGTCGAGTTGGAACCGGTGCCGGCGATCACGGGCACGCGGCCCTTCGCCACCTCAACGGTCAGGGAGACGACCAGACGATGTTCCTCATGGCTGAGCGTCGGCGATTCGCCGGTCGTGCCCACGGGAACCACGCCGTGGGTCCCCTGTTTGATCTGCCAGTCCACAAAGTCCTTGAACGCGACCGCATCCACCTTTCCCTCACGGAACGGCGTGATCAGTGCGACGATGGAACCCTTGAACATGGCAAGATACTCCGGTCAGAACGAATGAAGGCGCGAACCTTAAACAGCCGCAATCCCCGAAACAAGGCGGCAGGCCGTGCCCTGGCGGCGATGCTGCTCTGCCTGGGTATCGGGCTTGGTGGCACCGGTTTGGCACAGGCGGCGGGCGCTACCAGCGATATCGGCATCTACAAGCAGGCCCTGCGCGCCGCCGATCAGGGCAAGCTGGACGAGGCGCAGCGCATCGTCCGCCGCGCGCCCGATGATCTGGCCTCCACCCTGATCTTGTGGATGAGCCTGACCCAGGGCGGCGATGCCAGTTGGGATTCCATCACCGGCTTCATGAAGCGTCACCCCGACTGGCCCAATCAGTCAGCATTGCGCCGCAATGCCGAGGGCAAGATGCCGTCGGACATGCCCTACGCGCAGGTGCGCGAATGGTTCGAGAAGAACCCGCCGCTGACCCTGGTCGGCCTGGGTCGCTTTGCCGACGCGCTGATGGAGACGGGGGCCTCGGACAAGGCCATCGCGCTGATCCGTGACCGCTATATCAATGGCAGCTTCGGCGCGCAGGAAGAGCGGGATTATCGCCAGCGCTATGTCGGGCTGCTGCTGCCCGCCGACCATGCCGCCCGCCTGGACCAGCTGATCTGGGCCGACAAGATCGACGAGGCGCGGCGGGTCATGCCGCTGGTCGATCCGGGCCGGCAGGCCGTGGCCGAAGCGCGCATCGCCATGGCGGCACAATCGCCGGGCGTCGATGGCGCGCTGCGCCGGGTCCCGGCCAGCCTGCAGACCGACCCTGGCCTTCAGTATGACCGCACCCGCTGGCGCCGCCGCAAGGACATGGATGATGGCGCGCTGGAGGTGCTGGCCACCAAACCGGCGCAGGAAGAGGCCCATGCCGGCGACTGGTGGGTGGAACGCCACATCCTGGCCCGCCGGCTGATGGAGAAGGAGCAGTTTGCCCGCGCCTATGAGCTGGTGGCGGCACATGCGACCAAGGATGGCTTGGGCTTCGCGCAGGCCGAATTTCTGGCCGGCTGGCTGGCCCTGCGCAAGCTGAACCGGCCCGATCAGGCGCTGAAGCATTTCGAGACGCTGTTCCGGGGCACCAGTTCACCCGTCAGCCGCTCACGCGGTGCCTATTGGGCGGGCCGCGCGCTGGACGCCAGGGGCGACAAGGAACGCGCCACCACCTGGTATGCTACGGCCACGACCTATGGCGGCACCTTCTATGGATTGCTGGCCGCCGACCATCTGGAACGTCCCCCCGGCAGCGCCCTGCCGGTGGAGCCGGAACCCACGGATGAACAGCGCCGGGCCTTCGACAAGCGGGACATGGTGCGCGTCACCCGCCTGCTGGCCCGCATCGAGGGGGCCGACAGCGACCGCACCACCTTGTTCCTGCGCAAGCTGGCGAATGACGCCAGTACGGGTGAGGAATACCGGATGGTAGGTGAACTGGCCCTGGCGCTGAAGCGCAAGGATCTGGCCGTCACCACCTCGCGTGCTGCCTGGCAGGACGGATATGTGCTGCGCCGTTCCGGGTTCCCCCTGCTGGACATGAAGCCACCCTCACGACCGGAAGCAGCCCTGATTCATGGCATCATCCGCCAGGAAAGCAATTTCGTCGCCGATGCCGTCAGTTCCGCCGGTGCCCGTGGCCTGATGCAGGTGATGCCGACAACGGCTGTCGGCGTGAACCGCGCGCCCGCTCCCAAGCCCGCCGCCGCCGCCAAGAACGCGAAAGACAAGAAGCAGGACGCCAAGGCCAAGAAACCCGCCAAACAGCAGCCATCAAAGGTCACCGCCACCGCCAACCGCCTGGTCGCCGATCCCCGCTACAATGTGGAGACGGGGTCAACGTACCTGGCCGATCTGGTCGACCGGTTCGGTGGGTCCTATGTGCTGGCCATCGCGGCTTACAATGCCGGTCCCGGCAGGGTCGCCGGATGGCTGCGGGATTATGGTGATCCGCGCGGGCCTGGAGTCGATGTCGTCGACTGGATCGAGACCATGCCGATCTATGAGACCAGGAACTATGTGCAACGCGTTTTGGAGAATGTTCACCTCTACCGTGCCCATCTGGGCCATCCGGCGATTCGGATGACTTTGG
>CALRNG020000023.1:0-14527 GCA_943369495.1 Rhizobium sp. Q54 | reverse complement strand
GATCATGGCGTCTGGCGTCTGGTCAGACAAGGGTGCGATTGCCCATGGGGCCAATGCGTGGCACTTGAACCGCCGGGCTGGGGGACATACAGTCCGCGCTTCCGAATGACAGTGCCGAAGCCATGACCGATCAGACCCTGCCCCCCGATATCGCCGCCCTCAGCTTTGAGGATGCGCTCGCCGAGCTGGAGCGGATTGTCCGCCAGTTGGAGGAAGGGAAGGCTAAGCTGGACGATGCCATCCAATCCTATGAGCGTGGCACCTGGCTGAAGCGGCACTGCGAATCCCGGCTGCGCGAGGCGCAGGCCAAGGTGGACCGTATCACCATCGCTGCTGACGGCACCATCGGTGCCGAGCACGCCCGTCTGGATTGAAAGCTTTCCCCCATGCCCTCCCTGCCTAAGACCCTGACCGCCGCCATGGCGGATACCGTTGAACAGGTCGAAGCCGCCATCGAGGTGCTGCTGCCGCGCACCAACCTGATGGAGGCGCGCCTGTTCGACGCCATGCGTTATGGCTGCCTGGGTGGGGGAAAGCGCCTGCGCCCCTTCCTGGTCATGGAAAGTGCCCGCATGTTCGGTGTCAGTCCGGCCTGCGCGCTGCGCACGGCGGCGGCGGTGGAGTTCATCCATTGCTACAGCCTGATCCATGACGACCTGCCGGCCATGGATGACAGCGATCTGCGCCGAGGCCGTAAGACAGTGCATCTGGAATTCGACGAGGCCACGGCCATCCTGGCCGGTGACGGTCTTCTGACCCAGGCGTTCGAGATCCTGGCCGATCATGAGACGCATGAGGATCCGCAGGTCCGCTGCAAGCTGGTAGCGGCACTCGCCAAGGCCGCCGGCCCCCGCGGCATGGTCGGCGGGCAGATGCTGGACCTGATCGCGGAGACCACGCCGTTTGATATCGGCGCCATCACCCGGCTTCAGCGCATGAAGACCGGAGAGATGATCGCCTTTTCAGCCGTTTCCGGCGCCATCCTGGGCAAGGCGGGCGCGCCGCAGCACCATGCGTTGCAGGCCTATGCCCACGACCTGGGCCTGGCCTTCCAGATCGCCGACGATCTTCTGGACGTGGAGGGCACGCAGGACGAGGTGGGCAAGCCCGTGGGGCGCGACGGTGACGCTGGAAAAGCCACATTCGTCTCCATCCTGGGGCCGGAGCGGGCGCGTGATCAGGCCCGCCGGCTGGCCGGTCAAGCGGCCCAGCACCTTGAGATTTTCGGGGACCGGGCTGATATGCTGCGTCAGGTGGCGCATTATGTCGTTGAGCGGCGCACATAAAAACAAAGTAAGAGGTGGGGACGATGTCCCAGTCGAAGACGCCGTTGCTGGACCAGGTGAAAGTCCCCGCCGATCTGCGGCGGTTGCAGCCCGCACAGCTTCGCCAGTTGGCCGATGAGCTGCGTAGTGAGACCATTGACGCTGTCTCCGTGACGGGCGGTCACCTGGGCGCCGGTCTGGGTGTGGTCGAACTGACGGTCGCCTTGCATTACTGCTTCGACACACCGACGGACCGGTTGATCTGGGACGTCGGCCATCAGGCCTATCCGCACAAGATCCTGACCGGACGACGCGACCGTATCCGCACCTTGCGCATGGGCGGCGGCCTGTCGGGCTTCACCAAGCGTTCGGAGAGTGAATACGACCCGTTCGGGACGGCCCACAGCTCCACCTCCATCTCTGCCGGGCTGGGCATGGCGGCGGCGCGCGATCTGGCGGGGCGGACCAACAATGTCGTCGCTGTCATCGGCGATGGCGCCTTGTCCGCCGGCATGGCCTATGAGGCGATGAACAATGCCGGGGCGTTGCAGTCACGGCTGGTCGTTATCCTGAACGACAATGACATGTCGATCGCCCCGCCGGTGGGGGCGCTGTCGGCCTATCTGTCGCGGCTCATCTCATCGAAATCCTATCGCGGCTTCCGCGACTTCTCCAAGCAGGTGGCCGAACATCTGCCGCGCCCGCTGTTGAATGCCGCGCGTCGGGCAGAGGAATATGCGCGCGGCATGGTCACCGGCGGCACCCTGTTCGAAGAACTGGGCTTCTATTATGTCGGCCCCATCGACGGGCATAATCTGGACCATCTGCTGCCCATTCTGGAAAACGTCCGCGACGATCCGCGCGGCGGCCCCGTGCTGGTGCATGTCGTCACGCAGAAGGGCAAGGGCTATGCCCCCGCAGAGGCGTCGGCTGACAAGCTGCATGCGGTCGGCAAGTTCGACGTCATCACCGGCACGCAGGCCAAGGCCAAGGCCAATGCTCCGTCCTATACCCGCGTCTTCGCCGACAGCCTGATCAAGGAGGCCGAGAAGGACGAGAAGGTGGTGGCCATCACGGCGGCCATGCCGTCGGGCACGGGCCTGGACCTGTTCCAGCAGAAATTCCCCAAGCGCAGCTTCGATGTGGCGATCGCCGAACAGCATGCCGTGACCTTTGCCGCCGGTATGGCGACCGAAGGCTACAAGCCATTCTGCGCCATCTATTCCACCTTCCTGCAGCGCGGCTATGACCAGTTGGTCCATGATGTGGCCTTGCAGAACCTGCCCGTGCGCTTCGCCATTGACCGCGCCGGTCTGGTGGGGGCGGATGGGGCGACCCATGCCGGCGCGTTCGACGTCGCCTACCTCGCCTGCCTGCCCAACATGGTGGTGATGGCGGCGGCGGATGAGGGGGAGCTGGTGCATATGGTGGCCACCTGTGCCGCCTATGATGCCGGTCCCATCGCCGTGCGCTATCCCCGTGGTGAGGGCGTGGGCGTGGAGATGCCGGAACAGGGCGTGGTACTCCCCATCGGCAAGGGCCGCATCATCCGCGAAGGCTCCAAGGTCGCCATCCTGTCGCTGGGCACCCGTCTGGCGGAGGCGTCAAAGGCCGCCGAAGATCTGGCAGCCTTGGGCCTGTCCACGACCGTCGCCGACGCCCGCTTCGCCAAGCCCATCGACATGGAGCTGGTTGAACAGCTGGTCCGCAGCCACGAGGTGTTGATCACCATCGAGGAAGGCAGCATCGGCGGCTTCGGCAGCCATGTCCTGCACCATCTGGCGGTGGAAGGCCTGCTGGAACTGGGCTGCAAGGTCCGCCCCATGGTCCTGCCGGACGTCTATCAGGATCATGACAACCCGGTGAAGCAGTACGAAGAAGCCGGCCTTCAGGCCCGCAACATCGTGGACACGGCGCTGAAGGCGCTGGGCGTGGAGGGGATGGCGGCTGCGCGGGCGTGAGGGGTGCGTGGGCGGTGGTTTCCCACCACGTTATCCCTGCACATGCTCATACGCGCTAAGTTGGTGAATGGCCCCCTCCCTGAAAGCGGGGGGCCAGACCCAAGGGCTCCCAGCGTGGTTCTTGTGGCCCCTGGGTCCCCGCTTCCGCGGGGAAGGCACCTCAGCGCGAGAGGCAAACTTGGTGCCCGCATGCAACAGCGGGGATGACGGTTGAGATGGCAAATATCGATGTCACTCTAACCTGTAAGGCAGTAAAATAAGACTCTCGTCCTCTTGACGCGATCCTAACGAGAGCGCGCAGGCGTTAGATGATGGAAGACAAGCGCACCTATATCGGGTCGTCGTTTGACGACTTTCTGGCCGAAGAAGGCATGCTGGAGCGCGTGAATGCCCGCGCCATGAAGCGTGTCATCGCTTGGCAGCTCTCCCAGGCCATGGAAGCCAAAGAGTTGACCAAGACGGAAATGGCCGAACGCATGGGCACCAGCCGGACGTCGTTGGACCGTTTGCTCGACTCCTCAAACGCTTCGGTGACGCTCCTGACCCTCGAACGCGCCGCGATTGCAGTTGGCAAGCGGTTGCGTATTGAGTTGGTGGACGGCTGACGTCGTCATTTACTCCTGTGCTTTGACATCAGTGAATAGCTCTGGTGCCAATGCTGTGGCGCTGCTGTCAAACTCGCCAACCTGCTCAATCCATCCAGCGCTGATTGCTCGTCATGGGCCTCAAGGCTTGCCACTTGCCGTGCAAGCCTTTCCAGCATCTGTTCAGCGGCCTTTGCCATCCGTCATCCCCAGTCCGCAAACACCTCGTCCACGCTCTCCGCCCCGTCGGTGCCAGGGATGTCGGTCCAACTGGCATCGCCGGGTTGGGTCTGCATCATATAGGCCCAGTGGGTCAGGTTGTAGGCGCCGTTGCCGCCCGTCATCTGCATCAGGAAGGCGGGCTTGCCCTGATGCTCTGTGATCTTGCCCCGGCCCAGGATGAAATTGGCGACCGACAGGCTGCCCTGGACGGGGTGCAGGCTGACGCCGCCGACGGGGGTGAAGGACAGGCAGACATCGCCGTCGGAGGTCACCGACCCGACAATGCTCTGATACTCAAAATCGCCGCCATCGATGGAACAGGCGCATTGGCCGATCAGATAGCCGTTGCTGTACTCGGTGAAGTACCAGAGCGTCTGGTCATTCACCTGGGTGATCGTCGGCTGCGCGATGTTCACCTGCTGCATCGCCGGCAGATATTCGGTCGGTACATACCAGTAGGTGCCGGCCAGCCAGGACCAGTCTGTTGCCGTTGCCTCGCTGCCCTTGTCATGCAAACTCATGCCATCCTCCCAGGGTTATGCATAGTTCTAAAACTTATCATGAATTGTATGAAAGTAATGAAAGATCGCATTAAAATAGCACCCCTCACAGCTTGCCAGCTGATAGCGGATGGATAACACTGCCCCTGTTCCACAGGGGGAGGGCGCGCCATGGCATTTCCAAGTGCTGTTAACGGCCAGATCACCGATGCGGTGACGCAGGCGAATGTGAAGGTGGTCGGGGAGGCGCCGGCGATGGCGATCGGCAACCTTTACCAGACCATTTCCAACAATGTTCCGAAGGTGGAACAGCAGCCTGATGCCACGCCACCCCCGCCCGCCGAGAAACCGTGAGCGGCGGATCGACGCGGCGGGACATGCTGCTGGCCGGCGGTGCCATTCTGGCTCTGGCCGGCGGCTTGGTTGGCAGGGCGGGCGCACAGCAGGGGACAAGCATGTATGGATTGATCGGTCGCATGATCGCCGCACCGGGCAAGCGGGATGAACTGGCCTCCATCCTGCTGGAAGGCACCGGCGCCATGCCCGGGTGCCTGTCCTATATCATCGCTGCCGACCCCACGAACCCGGATGCGCTGTGGATCACGGAGGCGTGGGACAGCAAGGACAGCCACGCGGCCAGCCTGAAACTGCCCTCGGTTCAGGCCGCCATTGCCAAGGGTCGTCCGCTGATCGCCGGTTTCGACAGCCGGTCGGAGACCGCCCCGCTGGGCGGCCATGGTCTGGTCAAGGCGGGGTAGGGGTAGGGTTCCCGAAGAAATGCTGGAACGCCAGATCGGTGCGCACCGCATACGCGTTCTCAAACGACAGGATGCGGCGGGCCCATTGCTTCTGGCTGTCCAGCACCTTCTGAAAGAAAGGATCGGCCGACCGGGCGGCAATCACCTTGTCCCAGGCCGCCAGCTGCGCCTGCAAAACACTGTCGGGTGTCTTGACGACATTCACCCCCTCGGCTTTCAGCGCCTCCAGATCGGCGGAATAGCGGTCCATAGCCTTCCAGGCCATGTCGGCGGATGACGCCTCCGCCGCCACGCGCAGGATGGTCTGCATCTCTTCGGGCAGGCTGTCATACCGCGTCTTGTTAAAGATGATCTCAAACATCTCCGCCGACTGGTGGTAGGAGCCGACCATGTAGGTGCGGGTGACATTCTGGAACCCCAGCGCCCGGTCGGAGGACGGGTTGTTGAACTCCGCCCCGTCCAGCAGGCCCCGGTCCAGGGCCGGCACGATGTCGCCGGCCCCCATCACCGTGACGGCCACCCCCATCTCCCGCGCCAGTTCGGCGGCAAGCCCCACGGTGCGGTAGCGCATGCCCTGCATATCCGCCGGCCCGGTGATTTCACGCCGGAACCAGCCCAGCGGCTGGCTGGGCATGGGGCCGGTCAGAAAGCCGACAAGGTCCAGCTTCAGCACCTGCTGCACCAACTCGTCATAGAGCGCCTGACCGCCGCCATATTTCACCCAGCCCAGCACATGGTCGGCCTTCCAGCCCAGTGCTGGCGGTGTGCCGAACAGGGAGAAGGCGGGGTGACGGTTGTACCAGTAGGCGGTGACGCCGTGGCCGCCATCCAGCGTGCCTTTCACCACCGCGTCCTGCAATTGCAGCGGCCCGACCACCGCACCCGATGGCAGCATGTCCAGCCGCAGCCGCCCGCCGGCCAGCCTGTTCACCAGGCTGGCATAGTCACCGGCAAATTCATGGAAGATGTCACGGGCGGGCCATGTGGACTGAAACCGCAGGCTAACCGTCTGCGCACGCGACACATTGGGCATGGACACGCCCGCCACCGCCATGCCCATGGCGGCCCCGCCGGCCCCCGTGATGAAGCGCCGCCGCGACGCCCGGTCCGGCGTTTCTGCCGGGGCCGTCTCTGGGCATTGGATGGGCTGCTTCATGCGGCGGAACCTCCCGGCTTGACCCTGCTGATGGCGGCGATGGTAAACGCGAAGTCCGCCTCATTCAAATTCCCGTGCATCGCAAAAAGGAATCTCGCGGCCGCACAATGGTTCGCCGACCCTGCGGACTGTTTCAACTGTCCACCTGACCGAAAGAACCGCCCCGAAAGGATGGTTAATGGGCGGGTCCGCGCGAATTTGCCCATCCGCGCGCGCAGGGGTTCGTGGTAGGGTGATCTATTGCTTTCGTTTGGAGTCTTTCGACAGTGACCGTGCCCACCGATACCGGACGCGACAATGCGCGACCCGCCACGACCCTTGCAGGAACGGCGGATGACAAGATCCAGTACAGCACCATGATCCCCTTCATTCTGGTCCATATCGCCTGTTTCGGCGCTATCTGGACCGGTGTCGCCTGGCAGCATGTGGTGCTGGCCCTTGTCCTGTACGGGGCCCGCATGTTCGGCATCACGGGCGGGTATCACCGCTACTTCTCCCACCGGTCCTACAAGACGGGCCGGGTGGTGCAGTTCCTGCTGGCCTTTCTGGCGCAAAGCTCGGCCCAGCGTGGGGCGCTCTGGTGGGCGGCGACGCATCGCCACCATCATAAATATTCCGATACGGAACATGATGTGCACTCGCCCCGCCACAAGGGCTTCTTCTATTCGCACATGGGCTGGATCTTCACGCAAAAGCACAATGGCGCCGATTACAAGACCATTGGCGACCTGACGAAGTTTCCGGAACTGGTCTGGCTGGACAAATACTATTATCTGCCGCCGGTCCTGCTGGGCTTTGCCACCTGGGCCTTGTTCGGCTGGGGCGGTCTGGTTGTCGGTTTCCTGTGGAGCACGGTCGCGCTCTACCACGCCACCTTCTGTATCAATTCGCTGGCCCATGTGCTGGGTCGCCCGCGCTATCTGACGGGCGATGACAGCCGCAACAACTGGGCGCTCGCCATCGCCACCATGGGCGAGGGCTGGCACAATAACCACCATCACTATCAGTCGGCGGCCCGCCAGGGCTTCCGCTGGTGGGAGATCGACACCTCCTACTACATCATCAAGGCCCTGCAGGCCGTGGGTCTGGTCTGGGACGTGCACGAGCCGCCGGCATCGGTGGTCCGCAATGAACAGCGCCTGGGCACCAAGGTGATCGAGGCGGCGGCCGCACAGCTGGCCAACAGCTTCCAGGTGGAAAAGCTGACCCAGCAGGTGCGTGAGGCCCTGGCCCACACGCCGACCCTGGCCGAGATTGAGGAGCGGGTGCGTCAGGCCCGCGATCAGGCCAAGGTCCGGGTGGAGGCGCTGGTCGCCAATATCCAGCTGCCGCATCTGCCGACCACGGATGAGCTGCGTCAGCGCGCGTCGAACATGTTCGTCCGCACGCCCAGCATGGATGACATCGTGGAACGTGCCCGCCAGATCCTGGTGGCCAATATCTGCACGCGGCTGGCCGGCGTTCCGGCCTGACCATAAGGGGTAGCCGCGGTTTTCGGTCAGCCGAGCCGCAGATGCCTCGCCCTTGCTTGACGCCAATGACCAAAGTGATGACTGGCATCCTCGGTGTCGGTCATCACTCTGGTTGCCTAAAGGCGATGCATATCCGACCCGTTGAATTACCTCGGGCTTTCCCCTTCCCTTCGCGGGTGCGGGACGTTAATTTACGTCTCTAGGGGCGCCTTTAGACGATATGGATTTACGACATGACCCGTTTTACCACCAGCCTGCTGCTTTGCGCAGCGCTGATCGCCGCGCCGGCAACGGCCCTGGCACAGTCGGCTCCGCCTGCCGGCGCTGCTGAGGCTCCGCGTGTCACTGGTGCTGCTGCTGGCGCCAACAAGGCCTCCTTCTTCGCTTCCGGTAACCTGATCCCGCTGGCTGGTGTGGCCGCTGTTGCGGCTGCTGGCGTTATCGCCGCCACCGTTGGCGGTGGTGATGATGAAAGCGGCCCGCCGGTCGCCACCAGCACCACGACCTCGACGGCGACGTCCACCAGCCGCTGATCGGTCGGTTCGTTCTTGGTCTGAAAGCCCCGCCATCCACGGATGGCGGGGCTTTCTTCTTTTGTAATGCCGGGGTAGAGCAGTTTACGGGTTACCGTAAACTGGTCCGGCGGCGACTGACGCCGCGCCGCACATGCGGCGTTCGCCCAAGCTGCGGATGCAGCGCCGGCGCTTGAGGAAAAAGAAAGGAAGGGGGCATGTTTCCATTGCCGGAAGTATGTCCCCGAAAGCACCATGGAACAGACCGCCGATCTTGAGATTTTCGTGGTGACGACACCCGGCCTGGAACCCGCCTTGTGCGCGGAGATGCAGGAAAAGGGGTTCGCGAATCCGGTCATCGCCAAGGGCGGCGTCACGACGCACGGCCCCTGGTCCGAGGTCTGGCGCGCCAATCTCGACCTGCGCGGCGGTGCGCGCGTCCTGGCCCGCATCGGGTCCTTCCGCGCCCTGCATCTGGCACAGCTGGACAAGCGGGCGCGCAAGTTTCCCTGGGGCGACGTGCTGCGCGCCGATGTGCCGGTGCGGGTGGAGGCCAGCTGTAACAAGTCGCGAATCTACCATGCCGGGGCCGCCGCCCAGCGCATCGCCAAGGCCATTGCGGAGGAGTTGGGCGCGCCCATCACCAAGGATGCCGAGCTGGTGGTGAAGGCCCGCATTGATGATGATCTCTGCACCTTCTCCATCGACACATCGGGCGAGGCGCTGCACAAGCGCGGCTATAAGGAGGCGGTGAACAAGGCGCCGATGCGGGAGAATCTGGCCGCCATGTTCCTGCGCCAGTGCGGCTATACCGGGATTGAACCGGTGGTCGACCCCATGTGCGGTTCCGGCACCTTCGTGATTGAGGCCGCCGAGATGGCCGCGGGGTTGAGCCCCGGTCGCGCCCGCTCCTTCGCCTTTGAACAGCTGGCCAGCTTCAATCCCGCCGCCTGGGCCACCCTGCGCGGCACGCCGACCGCCGCCGACACGCCCCTGCGCTTTTATGGCAGCGACCGCGACGCTGGGGCCGTGAAGATGAGCCAGGCCAATGCGGAGCGGGCGGGCGTGGGCGCCATCACGACCTTCCGCGCCCATGCCATCAGCGACCTGGAACCGCCCGAAGGCCCCCCCGGCCTCGTCATCGTCAATCCCCCCTATGGCGGCCGCATCGGCGATACGCGACAGCTCTACGGCCTCTACGGCGCCTTCGGCAAAACCATGCTGAACCGCTTCAAGGGCTGGCGCGTCGGCGTGCTGACCAATGAGGCGGCGCTGGCCAAGGTGACGGAACTGCCCTTCCTGCCGACCCTGCCGCCCGTGTCACATGGCGGGCTACCGGTGACGCTCTATCGCACGGGTGTGTTGGGGGGAGGGTGAGGGGGCGGTTCTGGATTGATTTTCTAGGGTGGATTGCACCTTGGCGACCTTCGCCGCAACCAAGATAGGCAGAGCATCCCAAGAGTGTGCTACATTTCCTCCGTTTCAAAAGAGGGAGGCGTTTGCATGAGCGAAAATCTCTATGAGACGGATTTCTATGCTTGGGCCAATGAGCAAGCGGCTTTGCTGCGGGCCGGCAAGCTGTCAGCGGCGGATATTGCGCATATTGCTGAGGAAATCGAGAGCATGGGCAGGACGGAGAAGCGGGAACTGGTCAGCCGTTTGACCGTGCTTCTCCTCTATTTGCTGAAATGGCAGTTCCAGCCTGGATTGAGGGGCAATAGCTGGCGACTGACGGTCAAGGAACAGCGGTACCGGCTGGCTGACCATCTGGCGGATAATCCCAGCCTCAATGCCCGCCTCCCGGAGGCGATCAGCAATGCCTACCGGCTTGCCCTGGTAGAGGCAGAGCGGGAAACCGGCCTGCCGGAAACGACCTTCCCGGTTGAGTGCCCCTGGTCCTTCGATCAGCTTTCAAGCCCGTCATTCTGGCCGGATCAACACTGAGCGGTTTTCGGCCCGCCTACGCGCGGGTTGCGCGCTGCCGGTTATGGCTGTCTGCCCAGCGCCAACGGTCGGCAAGCGGCCCTGTAAGGCCCGGCCTAGTCATCGCCACCGCGCCCTATGGCGACCGCATCGGCGACACGCGCCAGCTTTACGGCCTCGATGGCGCCTTCGGCAAAACCATGCTGAACCGCTTCAAAGGCTGGCGCGTCGGCGTGATCACGAACGAGGCGGCGCTGGCCAAGGTGATGGAGCCGCCGGTCCTACCGCCTGTGTCACATGGCGGGCTGCAGGCGACGCTGTATCGGACGGGGTGTTGGGGGGGGGCGGCTTTGTTTAACTTTCTTGCTACTTCTATCTACTTGTAGTCTTAAAGTGTCTCTGAGCCATTGATCAAAATGAGATGGCAGTATATATCATGAGATTGACGTGGGGGTTGATGGATTAAATTATGCCAATACAGAAAAATCAACATTATGTACCAAAAGTATACTTAAATAAATTCTCTGGTTATGAGGGCCGGAAAGCCATAGATATATTCAGTATACCGCACAAGAAAATAATTAAAAAGGCGCCGATAAAAAATCAGTGCAGTAGAGATTATTTTTATGGCCACGACCTCGAAATAGAAAATAAACTATCTGCGCTTGAGAGTGATTATGCTTGCGTTGTAAATAATTTACTCTCAAATGGTGGGTTAATAAATGATATTGATGATATTTCTATTAGATTGTTTCTGGTTTTTCAGCATCAGCGTACTGAGGCGGCCGTCCGGAAAAACATTATTGCGAACCAAAAAATGAATGCGGCCATAGGGTCAGAGCTTGCAAAAGAATTTCAGGACATGGATTTTGATCACGAGACGGCATTGAGGATATCATTAGCGTCATGTAAAAGTATTTTCGATTGTATAGAGGATATGTGTTTAGTTGTTTTAAAAAATGAAACTAGTCTCGAATTTATAACATCAGATGATCCTGTCGTTTTGACGAATAAATTTTACACTCAAAAATTGAGGTCGGCAAATTTTGGCTTTGCGTCTTCCGGGCTGCTGATCTATATGCCAATTTCACCGTCATTTGCTGTTTTATTGTATGATAGAGACGTATATCGTATACAAGATAAAAACGGTATATTTAGAATTTTTAAAGAAAGCGATGTAATTTGTTTAAATGATGGTGTATTTATAAAAGCGTCATATAATATTTATTTTGCGGGTGGTTCTTCATCTGACGAAATGATGGGGTATATGAGCCGAAATAGTAAACAAAGATCAATGGAAACCCTGACTGTTAGTGTTTCTGTGCTTTCGGATAAGATAGGAAATGAAGAGTACTATCGCATCGCGACAGAAGAAGATGTGAAGGGCCTTGGCCCGTTTGTCATTGGCTTACATACCACCCACAGCGCGCCATCAAGTTGGCCTTCGTTTTTAAATTATTCAATAAGTCCAAAAACTTACTTTGATGGCTCAGCCGCTGGCCATTTAAGGGCACAACCATTTTTAATGAGCGGCGCGCCGATTGAGAGTTCAAAGGGATCGATACGCCATATCATGATGGGATGGCCAAGTTTATAGTTCTAGGTTTATTAGTTTTGATTTGAACTATATCTTAGATCAGGCGGGCTCGCACTTTTATTGCTACAAACAGACAAAACAGTAGTGGCGTCCCCAAGGGGATTCGAACCCCTGTTACCGCCGTGAGAGGGCGGTGTCCTAGGCCTCTAGACGATGGGGACTAGAGCCGTGCGAGGCGCGCTTTCTATGCGAAAGGGCCGGGGGTGATCAAGGGGTTTTTTCACTCCCGGCGCATTTTTCCGCCGATCAGCGTGTGACCCAGCCGATCAGGGCCTTGGCCTCTGCCCCGTCCCAATGCGCGGCACCAGCCAGACGTCCAACCTCCCGCCCTTCGGCGTCAACCAGGATCGACAAGGGCAGGCCTTCCTTCAGGGGGAAGGCCTTCATGCTAGTCATCTTCTGATCCAGATAGATGGGCAGGGACTTGATGCCCGCCTTCTCAAAAAACGGCCCGACCTCGTTCAGGCCGCCCCGGTCGACGGAGATGGCCACGACCTGGAATTTGTCGCCACCCAGTTCGGCCTGCAAACGGTCCAGCGCCGGCATTTCGCGGATGCAGGGCGCGCACCAGGTGGCCCAGAGATTGATCAGCAGCGCCTTGCCCTTGAACGACGCCATATCGACCGGGTTGCCATCCTTGTCGGTGATGGTCAGGGCGGGCAGGGCGGGGCGGTCGGGGCTGGCCACGAAGGGGCGCGCCTCGCCTTGGAAAACCGGCATGGCGGCGGAGGCTGCCGGCGCCGGCGCCGGCGCTGGGGGGACAGGCGCGGAACTTTCCTTCTTTTCGCCGCAGCCCCCCGTTACGAGAATTGCTGTACCCACGGCCACGATTGTTGCGATGCGTCGGAAAATCGCCATTCTGCCCTCTATCGAACTTTGTGCGACAGAGTTCGTGCCCGACGGCCCCGCCGTCAACCCCGTAAACCGACGCAGAACGACGATGACCGAGAAAACCACCCAGACCGCCGCCGCCGGAACCGACGCCAACGCGCTGTGGGGCGGGCGATTTGGCTCCGGTCCCGCCGCCATCATGCAGCAGATCAACGCCTCCATCGGCTTTGACCAGAAACTGTGGGCGCAGGATATTGCGGGATCGAAGGCGCATGCCACGATGCTGGCCGCCCAGGGCATCATTTCTGTTGCCGACCGCGACGCCATCCTGGCCGGCCTCGATCAGGTGGCCACCGAGATCGCCGAGGGCCGCTTCACCTTCACGGTGGAGAATGAGGATATCCACATGAATGTGGAATCCCGCCTGAAGGAGATCATTGGCGAACCCGCCGGTCGCCTGCACACCGCGCGGTCGCGTAATGATCAGGTGGCGACCGATTTCAAGCTGTGGGTGCGCGACGCGTTCGACCGTCTGGACACGGATATTCAGGCGCTGCAGGCGGCCCTGATCGACCGGGCCGAACAATTCCCGGACCTGATCATGCCGGGCTTTACGCATTTGCAGACGGCACAGCCCGTGACCTTCGGCCACCATCTGCTGGCCTATGTGGAAATGCTGGGCCGCGACCGGGCGCGCATGCGCGATGCCCGCGCGCGGCTGAATGAATGCCCGCTGGGCTCCGCCGCGCTGGCCGGCACCCCCTATCCAATCGACCGCGACGCCACGGCGGCGGCTCTGGGCTTTGACCGGCCCACGGCCAATTCGCTGGACGCCGTGTCCGACCGCGATTTCGCGCTGGATTACCTGGCCGCCGCCGCCATCTGCGGCACGCACCTGTCGCGTCTGGCCGAGGAAATCGTGATCTGGTGCACCAGCCAGTTCCGCTTCATCCGCCTGACCGATGCGTTCACCACCGGCAGCTCCATCATGCCGCAGAAGCGCAATCCCGATGCCGCCGAACTGGTGCGGGCCAAGGTGGGCCGGGTGATCGGCGCATTGAATGGTTTGCTGATCGTCATGAAGGGTCTGCCGCTGGCCTATTCCAAGGATATGCAGGAAGACAAGGAACCGGTCTTCATGGCGGATGAGACGCTGGCTTTGTGTCTGGCGGCCACCACCGGCATGATCCGCGACCTGACGCCCGATCCGGCCTCCATGCGCCGCGCGGTGGAGGCGGGTTTCCCCACGGCCACCGACCTTGCCGACTGGCTGGTCCGGTCCTTGGGCGTGCCGTTCCGCGACGCCCACCACATCACGGGCCGCATCGTGAAGCTGGCGGAGGAGGCGGGCACCGGTCTGGCCGAGGTGCCGCTGGCCCGGATGCAGGCGGTTCACCCCGGCATCACCGACGCCGTCTATGGCGTGCTGACGCTGGAGGCCTCCGTCAATAGCCGTACCAGCTTTGGCGGCACCGCCCCGTCGCGGGTGCGCGCGGCGGTGGAAGCGGCCAAGCAACGGTTCCTGTGATCCACGCCCCCGGAAGGAGCATGCCCATGCGCAAAGCCATCCTTGTTGCCGCCCTGTTGGCGCTCGCCGGGTGCGGGATGAAACCGCATTTCCCCAAGGCCCCGCCGGGCAGCCCGCCGCCCAAGACCTATCCCGATCCGGCCAGCGATCCGAAGCCGGCCAACCCTTCGTCTGAGAAGCCGCAATAATGACCTGCTTCCCCGTTCCCGGTTTCCATT